>NZ_JBTMWV010000050.1:0-1592 GCF_054489345.1 Devosia sp. A369
CTCCAGGTAGTATCGCTGCCCTGGCACATGGTAGATGCGCTCACCGCTGTTGATGCTGATGTTGCCCTTGATGTTGCAGCCGGCGCCGCCGAGAGAGCCGAGGGTCGCACGGGCAATGCCCGCGCCTGCATCGGGTACGATAAGCAACATAGCGCCCGCGAATCCCACACCGGCCGCCGCCAAAACGGGCAAGACTTTAACTAGACCTCGGATCATGGACACCCCTTCGATGGTGAGGATGCCACCCAGCCGCACGCTAGCAAGCCGATCTGGGGATACTGGTGAAGCAACGGTTTCTCGCGGCTTGAAAAGACGGCCTATCGCACAACTAGCGCCCCCCGGCTAAGGGCGGGGTTTGCGGTTTGCACGTATCGCGAGGTCAATGCGGGGTTGGCGAGAAGATCGAAATTGGGCGGTTCGAATTGAACAATTACCCAATTACCAAGTTATCGAATGACTGGAAATGCGAGCTGCATCCAAATACATTATGTGGAAGGACAGTCATGCTCCGGTTTAAGATGACCCATAAGACGTGAGTTAAGAGAGATTCGCTTAGACAAGACCGGTTTTTCATTACCGTATGAAGAATATGATTCGGACTAATTGTCATTTAGACTATTCCGATATTTTGCCTCTTGCTTTGTTTAGTTGACAGCAAATGTGGCCTGTGCATTTCTGATGGTAGAAAATGAGGCACACATGGCTACGCTAACGAACCACCCCGCCCCCATCGCTGTGACAGTCATGGCGCTGACTCAGGTGAAACCTGATCCCACAAATCCAAAGAAGCACTCAAAGCGTCAGATCCAAAAGCTGGCCGCTGCCTATGGTGAGTTCGGATATATTTCTCCACTGCTCGTGGACGAACAGGCGATGATCATTGCCGGTCATGGACGTTGGTTGGCAGCTGAGCGACTGGGCCTAGCCGATGTGCCGGTCATCGTATTGCGCGGGCTCTCGAAGGATCAAAAGAAGGCGCTTCGAATTGCCGACAACAAAATTGGCGAGGAGGGCAGTTGGGACGCGGCGCTACTGGCTAGCGACTTTCGCGATCTAATCGCTGCCAACTATGAGATCGAACTAACCGGTTACGACGCGATCGAAATCGATCGTCTGCTGGCGCCTCCTTCTATCGCGGGATCGGAGGAGGATATTCCGCTGCCGCCGGAGACCCCCACCAGTTGTCTCGGCGATCTCTGGCAATGCGGGGATCACCAGGTCTTTTGTGGTGACTCCCGTGAACCAGCCAGCTTTGAGTATTTGCTGCAGGGTCAACTAGCCGACCTCGTGTTCACCGATGTCCCCTACAACTTGAGAATTCCGGGGATGGTAAGTGGTGCCGGGGCCAAAACCCACACAGACTTCGCCATGGCATCGGGCGAAATGTCCGAGGCAGAGTTCGCGGCATTTCTGCTCTTGGTCATGGGTCTAGCGCGAGATCATTCGCGAAATGGGTCCCTGCACTACCACTGCATTGATTGGCGCCATATCGCCGACATGGTGCTCGCGGGACGCCAACTATTCGACAGCTTCCTCAACATATGCGTATGGGCGAAGAGCAACGGTGGCATGGGTTCGTTCTACCGCAGTCA
>NZ_JBTMWV010000051.1:0-1503 GCF_054489345.1 Devosia sp. A369
CTTGTTGAGACGGCCAGGGCCCAGGGGTGGAACACCCTATGGCGGCCGGTGGAGGACAAACATGGCGACATTGACGCGGTGTCGCAGCAGGTCTCGTCATTCTGGTCAGACTTTGCCCGCAACGAACTCAAGATCAGTGATCCGCAGAAAACGCTGTATTCGTTTCGGCACAGCTTTAAGGATGCGACGGCGAGCGTCGGCGCTACCGAGGACGAAAAGAAGCAACTGCTTGGTCATGCCGAGACCGGTGCCACCAAGGGCTACGGCACGAAGAAAGAGCCGCGGCCCGTCGATATTCGTAGGCTCAATGACATCGTTCAGGCGATTGGGTGGGACTTTCTCGAAGCCTTAGCTGGTAACGACAGCTAGACCGGGCGAAAGGAAACGAACGCCTGTTTTGGGCTCCTGTATTCTGGCGAGATTGATTTAAAGCGCTTCTCTGCATGTTCAAAGCTTATTGGGTGCGCCGGAAATGGACCAGATGGGCACCGCGAAGTGTGGGAGATAGAGCTGGGCCGGGGAATTTGACCACGGAGATAGGTGAATTTTCTGTCTGACGGTCGCCCAATATGGCCGCGACAGGAGAAACCATGACGAGACGACTCCACCGCTACCACACACCGGCGTTCAAGGCGAAGGTGGCCCTGGCTGCGTTAAAGGCGAGAGGACCCTAGCCTGGTTGGTGCGGCCATGTATCCGACCTGTAATGCGGTCGTTCATGTGCCGCTGGCCATGATGCCATTCGCGCGGCTCAGGTCCCGATCGAAAGCTCGCACTCGAAGTGCACGGCCTCATTGGGTTCTCTTGATCTGGCGGTACCTGCCATCGGCCCGGCCGACTAGGCGTCCCAGAACGACAGATTTGTGGACGGTGATGGACGCAGTTCTCTACATGGCCTCGAGCGGGTACTAATGGCAGCTGCTGCCGGAGAGTTTTCCGCCGCCCTCAACTGTGCAGCGTTATTTCTATGACTAGAGCGACACTGGCTGGCTTGCTCGCCAACATCAATCATCATCATCTTGTGATGCCCGAAGTGCCGCTGGTGACTAGCATTATGGGCAGGGCACCAACATCAACCTAACCCACCACCACCCGCATCCCCGCCGCCGATGACGCCATCATCGCATCAATCAGCCGATGCACGCGCAATGCCGAATGCCCGGTGCTGAGCGGCTGCCTTCCATGCCGCACGGCATCGGCGAAGTCGGCGATCTGCGCCGCGTGCCAGTCAAACGGAAACGCCATCGGATCGGCGCCGCCGCCGCCCACACTGGCTTCGCCTTCGGTGATGATCTCGCCGGCCATGGTGTGAACGGTCAGATTACCCCCCGTCAGCGTCGCCGTGGCATGCTCGAAATTCAGCGTCAGGCTTTCCGGCCCGCCGGGGAAACTGGCGGTGGTGGCCATCACCGCGCCGACCGCGCCATTGGCAAATTCCAGCCCCGCCGAGACGAAATCCTCGGTTTCCATTCGGTGCAGCCGTGTGGTCCGGGCCATGGCGGT
>NZ_JBTMWV010000052.1:0-1321 GCF_054489345.1 Devosia sp. A369
TCAAAAATCGCACGCGCACATGAGACCCCCGCTCGGGCTATGCCCTCCCGGCGGTCTCATGTGCGCGCCAAAGGTGGCCTGGTCTTGCTCCGCCTAATGGCCGGATTTTACTCCGCCGTTGACAGGCCTGCGATCCCGGCCGATGCGGGCGGAACCGTAATTGTCACCCTCAATGCGCTGCGGCTGCTCGTTGTAAGGTTCGATAGCCATCCAAAAGGCGCTTAAAAATGCCCGACGCTGTCAACGCCGCCGGGATGAGTTCCAGATTTAACTCACCCAAGCGGCCGTGCCCCCCTGCCCTATCGCATGGGCGAGGCATGGATGTCGGCCACCTTGCAGAGCCCGATGAGGCTACATTGGTCGATGATGTCCCTGGCGGATGTCCTGCGCTGTCTCAATGACCTAGTGACGGTCTGGTATTCTGGCTACGATGCTATTCCGCCCACCGTTGGGCGTGGCTTGAACGGCTGGTCGAAATGCATGAAACATTCCCCCGTTCCTTGGCGGCCTTGTGCTGGAACAGTTTGGAGTACAGTGATGCAGGCGACGATCGATCGACTGAGCGAACAGTTATCCCGCCACTATCTGATCTATCTGGAAACGCTGTTGGTTGAGCTGGTCAGCGAGGGCGGAGCGCTGCAGTTTCACTGTGGCTTTAGCTTGCGCAGTGACCACGCGCTTCGCACTTGTCGTTTTGGCGTTCCATCCGGAGAGTGGTCGACAGACCTCGAACGGGACGCGATCGCCGCCGCTGTTTTCGAGGAACTCGAACATTTCATCGATGAAGAGATCGTCGAGCAGCAGCAGGCCAACTAAGCCGACCGGCGGGCCATAGACTTTCTCTTTCAATGAGACATTGCCATACTATACGCACCGCGCGGTCGACCCCGACCACCTTAATTTATGGGTTCACAGCCTAATATTTCTGCACGCCGATCAGGCGGCTAAGCTCGCTTTGCCGTCGCCAAAATTCCTGCTGCGCCAAACATCATACCGCCAGTAACGCGGTTCATCAGAAGAAGACGTCTGGCCGAGGGATTAATCGACCTTAGGATACTGCCGCATAGCGCCCATCCCATAGCTGCAAAGCACTCGACACCGATGTAAATCGTTCCAAGAACGATCAGCTGAACGGTAAACGAGCTCTCGCTATTCGCGGTGACAAACTGAGGTACGAAGGCTGTGAAGAGAAGGACAGAGCTGGCTCGGTTTGTCTGAACAGCTATTGGGGCATCTCTAGGTGGATTTCGGCCCTGGTTATGCCGCTGCCGGGATTGGCATCAGCGCATTGAAGTAGGCGAAGTCGGGCGTCTTTCGGTCA
>NZ_JBTMWV010000053.1:0-1250 GCF_054489345.1 Devosia sp. A369
CCCGGAGCTGGGACCGCGAAGACGTCGTCTTCGATCCGCTGCATTACCTGCCGCTGATCGAGCAAAAGATCAACGCCCTGGATCAGGCGGCACCTCTCCAGGGCTGGGATCTGCCTGAAGAGTTCGCCACGCTGCGCCGCCTGATGGAGGCGCGGATGAACAAGCATGGCCGGCGTGAGTACGTGCAGGTTCTTCGCCTCTTGGAGAGCTTCGAGCTTGTGGACCTGCATGCGGCGGTGAAGCAGGCCCTCCAGCTCGGTGCGATCGGCTTCGACGCAGTCAAGCATCTGATCCTGTGCCGGGTGGAGCGTCGGCCGCCGCGGCTGGACCTGTCTATTTACCCCTACCTGCCACGGGCAACGGTCGAGACGACATCGGCGAAGGCCTATATGCGATTGCTTTCCGCCCATGGGGAGGAAGCGGCATGAGCCCTCCCGTGCCCGAGATCCTGCTCTCCCATTATCTCAAAAGCCTCAAGCTGCCGACCTTCCAGCGCGAGTACCAGAAGTTGGCCCGGCAATGCGCCACCGAGGGCGTCGATCATGTCGGATACCTCACCCGGCTTTCCGAACGGGAGATGATCGAACGGGACCGCCGCAAGGTCGAGCGCCGCATCAAGGCGGCAAGGTTCCCGGTCGTCAAAAGTCTCGACAGCTTTGATTTTACCGCCATCCCCAAGCTCAACAAGATGCAGGTGCTGGAACTGGCGCGTTGCGAGTGGATCGAGCGGCGCGAGAACGTGATCGCCCTGGGGCCCAGCGGCACGGGGAAAACCCATGTTGCGCTCGGCCTCGGCCTGGCCGCATGCCAGAAGGGCCTATCGGTCGGCTTTACCACGGCCGCCGCTCTCGTCAGCGAGATGATGGAGGCCCGTGACGAGCGGCGTCTGCTCCGCTTCCAGAAACAGATGGCCGCCTACCAGCTCCTCATCATAGACGAACTGGGCTTCGTGCCGCTCTCCAAGACCGGGGCAGAGCTGCTGTTCGAGCTGATCTCGCAACGATATGAGCGAGGCGCCACCCTGATCACCAGCAATCTTCCGTTTGACGAATGGACGGAGACGCTCGGATCCGAACGTCTGACCGGCGCGCTGCTCGACCGCATCACCCACCACGTCAATATTCTCGAGATGAATGGCGACAGCTATCGTCTCGCTCAAAGCCGCGCCCGAAAGGCCGGCTGAGACACCTCAAAAATCGCACGCGCACATGAGACCCCCGCTCGGGCTATGCCCTCCCGGCGGTCTCATG
>NZ_JBTMWV010000054.1:0-1220 GCF_054489345.1 Devosia sp. A369
TGAATAGCCCCTAGATTTGTAGACGCCTTCCTTCCTAATTTTGAGGCAAGGAGGCCTACATGGGCAAAGCCAATTTCAGCGACGATTTCAAGCGGGACGCGGTTCGTCAGATCACCGAGCGGGGGTATCCGGTTGCAGAGGTGTCGAAGCGCTTGGGCGTGAGTGCGCATTCGCTCTACGGGTGGCGGAAGAAGTATGCATCGGACGTATCCAAGGGCGGGGATCAGGCCGACGAGATCCGGCAGTTGAAGCGAGAACTGGCCCGCGTCACCGAGGAGCGCGACATCCTAAAAAAAGCGGCCGCGTACTTCGCCAAGGATGTAAAGTGAGGTACGCGTTTATTGCCGAGCATCGCCAGCAATTCTGCGTGCGCACAATGTGCCGGTGCCTGCGTATCCACCCCAGCGGCTTCTATGCCTGGCTCAAGAGCCCCTTGAGCAAACGGGCCCAGGAAGACATTCGCCAGACCCGATTGATTGATGACGCCTGGAAGCAGAGCGGCAAGGTCTATGGCTACCGCAAGCTGCATGACGACCTGCTAGACCAGGGTGAAACCAGTTGTGCCAACCGCATTGCGCGCCTGGCCAGATTGGCCGGGATCAAGGCCCAGATTGGCTATCGGCGCCGGCCCGGCTCCTATGGCGGCAGGCCATCGGTGGTGGTCGACAACACCTTGGCTCGGCAGTTCGACGTCGATGCGCCGGACACTGCGTGGGTGACCGACATCACCTATATCAAAACCATGGAGGGCTTTGCCTATCTGGCCGTGGTCATCGACCTGTTCTCGCGCCGCGTCATCGGTTGGTCACTGCAAAGCCGGCAGACCAGCGAGGTTGTCCTGCAGGCTCTTCACATGGCGGTCTGGCGACGGAAGCCACAGAACACGGTGCTGGTCCATTCCGACCAGGGCAGCCAGTTCACCAGCATGGATTGGGCCAGCTTCCTGCGGCACCACAATCTGGTTCACTCCATGAGCCGGCGCGGCAACTGCCATGACAATGCCGTGGCCGAGAGCTTCTTCAACCTGCTCAAGCGGGAGAGGATCAGGCGCCGGACCTATCGAACGCGGGACGAGGCACGCCAGGATGTGTTCGATTACATCGAGATGTTCTACAACCCGACCCGCAAGCACGCCCGCAATGGTATGCTCTCACCTGTCGAGTTCGAGCGACGACACCAAACCTAACCCCGAAGGTGTCTACAGAACGCGGGGCTATTCA
>NZ_JBTMWV010000055.1:0-1160 GCF_054489345.1 Devosia sp. A369
GTCAAGGCTCGAGTGGGGCCGGCGACCGTTGTAGAAGGCCAGATAGCGGCCGATCGAGGCCCGGGCATCGGAGGCGGTGTCGTAGGCTCGCAGGTAAACCTCTTCATACTTGATCGACCTCCAAAGCCGCTCGACGAAGACGTTGTCGCGCCACGATCCTCTGCCGTCCATGCTGATCGCGATCTCGTTGTCGCGCAGCAACCTGGTGAAGGCCATGCTGGTGAACTGGCTGCCCTGGTCGGTGTTAAATATCTCGGGCGCACCATAGCGGCCCAGCGCCTCCTCGACCGCCTCGATGCAGAAGCCCACATCCATGCTGATCGAGAGCCGCCAGGCCAGCACCCGGCGGCTGAACCAGTCCACGACCGCGGCCAGATAGACGAACCCACGGGCCATGGGGATATAGGTGATGTCCATCGCCCAGACCTGGTTAGCTCGCGTCACCGCCAGCCTGCGCAGCAGGTAGGGATAGACCTTGTGGCCCGGCGCGGGCTTGCTGGTATTGGGTTTGCGGTAGATCGCCTCGATGCCCATCCGCTTCATCAGCGTCGAGACGTGCAGCCTGCCCACCCGGATGCCTTCTCCAGCCAGCAGGTCACGCAACATGCGGGCGCCGGCGAACGGGTAATCCAGATGCAGCTCGTCGATCCGGCGCATCAGGGCCAGATCGACGGGCGACACGGAGCGCGGCAGGTAATAGACGCTGCCCCGGCTGATCCCGAGTTCGCGCACCTGCCGGGAAACGGACAGTTCGTGATTGCGGTCGATCATCGCTTTACGCTCAGCAAACCCGCTTTTGTGAGCGCACCCTCTAAAAAATCATTCTCCAGCGTCAACTGGCCGATCTTGGCATGCAGCGTTTTGACGTCCACCACTGGAGCCGATGCCTCCGCGCGGGCTTCACCAAACACATCGGCGGCGCCCTCCAGAAGTTGACTGCGCCATTGCGTGATCTGGTTGGCGTGCACGTCGAACTGCTGCGCCAACTCGGCCAGGGTCTTCTCGCCCTTGAGCGCCGCCAGGGCCACCTTCGCCTTGAACGCCGGGGTGTGGTTGCGGCGGGGTCGTCTCGTCATGATCTCTCCTGTTCGCGGCCATATTGGCCGCCGTCAGGCAGAAAATCCACTCATCCCCGTGTTCAGATTCCCCGAGCCAGCTCT
>NZ_JBTMWV010000056.1:0-1093 GCF_054489345.1 Devosia sp. A369
ATAATCGTTGGTCTTGTAGCGGACGAGCGATTGGGCCGTTACCTTGACGCCGGCCTGATCGCACGCATCGAAAGGCGACGGCGGCAAGGAACGCATGGCCGCCAGATCCCGCTCCAGGCGCTCGCCGATCGTCTCGCTCTCACCGCGAAGCCTGTCGCGCTGACGTTTGCGGCATTGCTCTTCCAGCCAGCCATTGAACGCCTCCCATGTGGCAAACTGGGGGATCGGCACCATGAAGTTGCGCCGGGCATAGCCGACAAGCCCCTCGACGCTTCCCTTGTCGTTCCCCTTGCCGGGACGGCCGTAGCGATCCCGGATCAGGTAGTGAGACAGAAACCCGCTGAACAACGTGGCGCGCTTGCGCGTGCCGTCGGGCAGGATCTTCGCCACCAGGCAGCGATCATTGTCGTAGACGATCGATTGCGGCACTGCGCCGAAGAAGGCGAACGCATGGATGTGCCCATCCACCCAGGCTTCCGACACCGCCGCCGGATAGGCCCGAACATAGCAGCCGTCGCTATGGGGCAGATCGAGCACGAAGAAATGTGCTTTGCGCTCTACCCCGCCGATGACGACCATTGCCTCGCCGAAATCGGCCTGAGCATGCCCTGGCGGATGCGACAGCGGCACGAACATCTCCTGGCGACGCTGCTCTCGCTCGCGCACGTAATCCTTGATGATCGTGTAGCCGCCGGTGAACCCGCACTCGTCACGAAGCCGGTCAAACACCCGCTTGGCCGTATGGCGCTGCTTGCGCGGCACCGTCACGTCCTCGTCAAGCCAGTGATCGATCCTCGAAACAAACCCATCCAGCTTGGGCCGTCGGATCGGTGACTGACGCTGATAGCCGGGCGGCGTCGAATACGACATCATCTTGGCAACGCTGTCGCGCGATATGTTGAAATGCTTTGCCGCCTGACGCCGGCTCATACCTTCCGAGCAAGCCAGACGAACCTTCAGATATAAATCCACGGTATAGATCCCCAACCCTCCTGCAAGCGTCGCAGAAGGAAGATAGGTGGCCGACTTTTACGCCGCCCGAAGCGGGACTATCCCGCCGCTACCGTGGACTAATTTTGCACCGCCGCTCTCA
>NZ_JBTMWV010000057.1:0-1077 GCF_054489345.1 Devosia sp. A369
AGCGGCTCCAGCTCGAAGCCGAGCCGGCCCATCCACTGGGCCATCAGCGAGCGGTCCAGTTCCACGCCGTCGCGGCCGTAAATCTCTTCCTGCCGGTAGAGCGGCAACCCGTCGGCATATTTGCTGACCGCGACCTGGGCCAGCAGCGCCTCGGTGGGGATGCCGCCGGCAATCAGGTGATCGGGCGCCGGCGCCTGCACGATGCGGTCTTCGCCGTCGGCCAGCCGGTAGGCGTATTTGGGGCGGCGGGTGACAATGACGCGGAACCTGGTCGGGGTTACGTCGAGGCGCTCGGAGACGTCCTCGCCGATCCGGACAGCTTCCAGGCCAACGCAGTCGGCCGGCACCTCGGGCTCGATCACCTGCTCGATGCGCTCCAGGTGGGGCGCAAAGCCCTTGCGGGGACGTGAAGCACGCGGTGCTGCTGCTTGTCTGTCGCGCGCCGCCAGCCCAGCCTCGATCTCGCCAATGCCGGTTTCGATTTCGTCGAACACGAAGGCCATCTGCTCGTCATCGAGCAGGTCGTGCCGCAGCCGTTCAGAGCGCGTACCGTATTGGGCGCGCTGCAGCATGGCGATGATCGAGGTCAGTCGCGCAATCCGCTCGTCGGACGTGGTGTTGATAACCTTGAGTTCGGCGATCTCGGCATGGGCAGCGGCAATCATCGCTTTGAGGACGTCAACGTCATCGGGAAGCTGCTGCGGGGCGGCCGGGATCATGCCTGTATACTGGCACAAAACACCCCGGATTGCCTCAGTTTTCGCGCCAGTGAGTCAGTCTGCCGCAGGCTTTTATCCAGCCGATTGCGGCCGGCTCGCCGGCACCGCCCGCACCCGTTTCCAGTCCATGCCCTCAACCAGGGCCAGCAGTTGGGCATGGCTCAGCTGCACCCGGCTGTGCCCGATCCGCGGCCAGCAGAACGCCGCTTTCTCCAACCGCTTGGCGTAAAGGCACAGCCCGGTGCCATCCCACCACACGATCTTGATGCGATCCGCCCGTTTCGCGCGGAACACGTACAGCGAGCCGTTGAACGGATCGGCCCCCGCATCCCGAACCAGGCCGACCAGCCCGTCAGGC
>NZ_JBTMWV010000058.1:0-1029 GCF_054489345.1 Devosia sp. A369
CGAGGCTGTGTGAAAACCCTTGATTATGGTATGATCTGGCACTGCTTCGGAGGTGCCAGATGGGACGTTTTGTCGAGGCTGCCGACCGTCACCAGGCGAGTTTTCTACCGGCCTGCCTTGAGGATTATGTGGAACCGGACAACCCGGTCCGTGTGATCGATGCCTTTGTTGATGAACTCGATCTGGCGGATCTCGGCTTCGAGCGTGTACAGCCGGCATCGACCGGCAGGCCGGGCTACGCGCCAGCGATGATGCTCAAGCTCTATGTCTACGGATACCTGCATCAACTGACCTCAAGCCGGAAGCTGGAGCGAGAGGCTGGCCGCAATATCGAGTTGATGTGGCTTACCGGCAAGCTGGTGCCCGACTTCAAAACGATCGCCGACTTCCGGCATGATAATCCCGAGGCGATCAAGCTCGCTTGCCAGCGGTTCGTTGCGGTCTGCCGCACGCTTGGTCTTGTCGGTGGCGGCGTGGTGGCCATCGATGGCTCGCGTTTACGGGCCGTGAACACGCATGAGAAGAACTACACCAAGGGCAAGCTGGCGCGGCGAAAGGCCCATGTCGAGGAGAGCATCGCGCGTTATCTTGCAGAGCTCGAGGAAACCGACAGCGCAGAGACGGGATTGGCTTCACCGCGGATCGAGCGCTTGACCGAACGATTGGCGTCTCTGCGTGGTCGCCTTGGCGAGCTGGAGGCAATCGGCCGACAACTGGAAACCAGTGCTGATGGGCAACTATCGCTCACCGATCCGGACGCCCGCGCCATGGCAACCGGGAGCGACCATCGCGGCGTGGTTGGCTACAACGTTCAGGCTGCCGTCGATACCAGGCACCATATCGTGGTGGCTAATACGGTGACGAACCGAGGCCATGATCGTTCGCATCTGCTGGAGATGGCAGAGGCCGCGAAAGCCGCGACCGGCACCCCCGATATGATCGCCCTTGCCGATCGCGGTTATTATGAGGGTGAACAGATCCGTGCCTGTGCCCAGGCAGGCATTATCCCAATGGTGCCAAAACCCAACA
>NZ_JBTMWV010000059.1:0-883 GCF_054489345.1 Devosia sp. A369
CTCCAGGTAGTATCGCTGCCCTGGCACATGGTAGATGCGCTCACCGCTGTTGATGCTGATGTTGCCCTTGATGTTGCAGCCGGCGCCGCCGAGAGAGCCGAGGGTCGCACGGGCAATGCCCGCGCTGCATCGGGTACGATAAGCAACATAGCGCCCGCGAATCCCACACCGGCCGCCGCCAAAACGGGCAAAACTTTAACTAGACCTCGGATCATGGACACCCCTTCGATGGTGAGGATGCCACCCAGCCGCACGCTAGCAAGCCGATCTGGGGATACTGGTGAAGCAACGGTTTCTCGCGGTTTGAAAAGACGGCCTATCGCACAACTAGAGTCCCGGCTAAGGGCGGGGTTTGCGGTCTGCACGTATCGCGAGGTCAATGCAGGTTGGCGAGAAGATCGAAATTGGGCGGTTCGAATTGAACAATTACCCAATTACCAAGTTATCGAATGACTGGAAATGCGGGCTGCAGCCAAATTCGGTTTGTGGAAGGCCAGTCATACTCCGGTTTAAGATGACCCATAAGACGTGAGTTAAGAGAGATTCGTTTAGAAAAGACCGGCTTTCCATTACCGTAAGAAGAATAGGTTGCGGATTAATTAGAACTTAGACTATGTCGATATTTTGCATCTGACTTTGTTTAGTTGACAACAAATTTGACCCGTGCATTTCTGATGGCAGAAAATGAGGCACACATGGCTACGCTAGCGAACCACCCCGCCCCCATCGCTGTGACAGTCATGGCGCTGACTCAGGTCAAACCTGATCCCACAAATCCAAAGAAGCACTCAAAGCGTCAGATCCAAAAGCTGGCCGCTGCCTATGGTGAGTTCGGATATATTTCTCCACTGCTCGTGGACGAACAGGCGATGATCATTGCCGG
>NZ_JBTMWV010000006.1:0-219589 GCF_054489345.1 Devosia sp. A369
CCACGGTATAGATCCCCAACCCTCCTGCAAGCGTCGCAGAAGGAAGATAGGTGGCCGACTTTTACGCCGCCCGAAGCGGGACTATCCCGCCGCTACCGTGGACTAATTTTGCACCGCCGCTCTCATGGGGACCGGTTTCGGGATAAAGACATGCGCAAAAACAATGGTCTAAAGCGCATGGAGCGAATCTGAAAGATCGCGACGCGCTTTAGAGCATGCCGGTGAGGATGCCCACACCGGCGACGGCGGCCAGCCCGCCCGCCGCCCGCGACACCATCGAGCCGTAGCGATTGCCGGCGAGACCAAGGGTATAACCCAGCCCGATCCCCGCCCCGTGCAGCAGTGCCGTGGCCAGCACGAAGCCGGTGCCAAAGCTCAGGCCATCGGCAAGGGCGGGCATTTCCGCGCCGTGGCATGGCCGTGGAAAATCGCAAACAGGCCGACCAGCCCCATCGCCGCTGCGACCGGCGCTTTAACATTGAGGGCCGCGACTGCGCCCAGCACAATCACCGAAAGCGCTATGCCCACCTCAACAAACGGGACTGCAAATCCTGCCACGCCCAGCGCGCCGCCCAATACCATCACCGAAATAAAGGTTGCCGGCACCAGCCAGAGGGCGCGGCCGCCGAGCTGGAACGCCAGCAGTCCAACCATTACCATGGCCAGGATATGATCGAGCCCCGACCACGGGTGGAGGAAGCCATAGGTGAAGCCGCCGCCACCAATATCGGTATGGGCAAAGGCCATACTGGGCATCGCGGCCAGAGCCAGCACGACCACAGTAAGTCTCACAAACTTGGCGGTCATGCACACATCCTGTTCACTACGCGCGACACACGGCATCAGTGTGTAGGTACGACATTTTTGCCTCATTGCAGGGCAGCTTGTCAATTTGCCGAACAGATAGCCAACACTCCGATTGCGGGGTCGGCGTGGCTGCTCCGGGAACCGCCAGGGCTGCCAATCCGTTGGCGCTACACTGTCCTCACCGAGGGCAGTCCAAAAGCAAAGCGTCCAATGATCCAGACTGCAGCGAACATGTGCTCAACCGAGTATGAGTTATACCCCCGTGTCTCTGATGCCGCTTTGTGGTCAGTGGAGCGCGGTGCTTCGCCAATTGTGGGCACGGCGATCCATAACGGGCATTGGTTGCGCGACGACGTGGGCGCGGCAATGGCGATCGATGACGCCGGACGGCTGCGCGAGGAAGACCCGTTCACCGAATTCGTTATCCGAGACGTGCCGAACCGGGTGGTGTTCCACCGCTCGCGCTTTGAGATTGATCTCAATCGCGGCCGGGATGGCGCGGTCTATGTCACCCTGGATCAGGCTTGGGGTCTCGACGTCTGGTCGGACACGCCGAGCGCTGCGCTGATCGCGCGCTCGCTTGCCATCCATGACGCCTATTATGCCATGCTCGGACAGATGCTGGCGGGCCTGGAACAGGAATTCGGGCGCTTCGTGCTACTCGACATCCATAGCTACAATCACCGCCGCGCGGGGCCGGATGCGCTGGCAACGCCGGAGGCCGAGGCGCCGGCGATCAATATCGGCACATTTTCCATGGACCGCGCGCGCTGGGCGCCGGTGCTTGATCCGTTCATCGAGAGCCTCCGCAGCTTTTCGTTTCGTGGGCAGGGCATGGACGTGCGGGAGAACGTGGCCTTCGAAGGCCGGGGCGAGCAAACGCGGTTCGTTCATGCCAATTTCCCCAAGACCGGGTGTGCCATTGCCATCGAATTCAAGAAATTCTTCATGGACGAGTGGACCGGCGAGCCCGATATTGAGGCGCTGGTTGTGATGCGGGCCATGCTTACGGCATCACTGCCGGTGTTGCTCGGCGCCCTCAGGGCGACCGCATGAGTGGGCCTGATGCCAAGCTGCTGGAGGAGTTGGCGGCCGCGCTGGCGGGCGGAGAGCCGATTCGACGCGATTTCGGACGCGGCGAGCGCTTGCATATCGACCGGCCGCTGCCATTCCTGATGGTACATGTCGGCCGGACTCGGCAGCAGGCGGCGCGTGATGTGGTGACCGCCAATTCGTCCTATCTAGTGGCGCGCAATCTGGGCACTGCCACCGCGATTATCAAGCTGGTGGCCGCCGCGATGATTGAGCGATTTGGCGCCTTTATCGTTGTTGACGTGGGTGAACTCGGACGCGATGCGGTGGCCGAGGACGCCGCCTATCTTCCCGCATTGGACATGAGCGCATCGGCAAGCACCGACAGCGCCGCGCAGGCCGCATTGCTCGCCTTCACCGCCGCGACCGAACAGGCCGATGCCAGGTTCAGGTCACCGCAGATCGCTCGACCCAAGATGGCAGATGATCCTGCCGCCAAGCTGGCGCGGCTGTTGCCGAAGCTGCCCATTTTGACCTTGAGGTTCGCGCCGATCTATCGCGTGCCGGACTCCGAAGACGTTTATCCGGAATTACGCGAGCAACTAGTCGCCAATATCGTCGATGCCGGCCTGCAGGCCGTGGCGGCCTTTGCCGGGGCGACCAAGAGCCTGGCCATCTCCACACACCGTGCCCTCGGTCGCCAGGCTTTCATCGATGCGGTGGGCCGCGCGGATCGCGCCATCGATGAGGTTGCGCAATCCTTTGATTTTCTGCTCGCCGTCACCCCGATCAACACCCAGGCCGCCTGGGCGGAATTTATCGACAGCAAATTCGAACGGGCGCCGCGATTTCTCTATCGACCGCTGACCATCGAGGTGGGTCGGCAGAAAAAGGCACTGTTCACCGTCGCGCTCGACCATTTCGAGGATCCGGTGCTGACCACGCTGTATCGCGAAAAGCAGCAGGAGCTCGATCTGCAATTGTCGTTGCTCGCCGCGCGGGAACTGCCGCGCTTCGTTGAATTGGGCCGGGCGCTGTATGGGCCGGTGGAACCCGGCCTGCTGGCTGCCGCCGGGGAAATTCTCGACGGCACCCGGCCGGGGCGCAGCAAGGCTAAGGACGACAGCAACGCCGTCGATTTCGCCTTCATCGAGCGCCGCGCCCGCTCGATGATCCAGAGCTATGCCGATAGCGATACCGATTTTGTGGCGCGCGTCGAACTGCGCGATGACCTGCCACCCGGCCTGATGGTCTCTGGGGAGCGCCTGCTGATCTCCCGCAGCACAGCGCTGGATCGGGGGCGGGTCGAAGCCCTGCTCAGCCACGAGGTCGGGGTGCACCTGCTGACCTATTTCAACGGCTCGGCTCAAGGCCTTCGCCTGTTTCGCTCGGGTCTTGCCGGCTATGAGGGCGTGCAGGAAGGCCTGGCCGTGCTGGCCGAATATCTGGTCGGCGGCATGACGGTAGGCCGATTGCGGCTAATTGCGGCCCGCGTCGTCGCCTGCGCCGACATGCTTGATGGCGCCAGTTTTGTCGAATGCTACCGCAAACTGGTGCGTGATTTCGGCTTCGCCAAGGCGAACGCATTCAATCTGGCGCTGAGGGTCTATCGTTGCGGGGGCCTGGCCAAGGACGCGGTCTATCTGCGCGGGCTACTCGCAATCCTGAGCCATTTGCAGGCGGGCGGCTCGCTCGATCCATTCTGGATGGGCAAAATCGCCGCCAGCCATTTCGGCGTCATGCAGGAACTGGGCACGCGCGGCCTGCTCAAGCCGCCCCGGCTGCTACCGCAATTTCTGTCTCACCCACAAGCCGACGAGCGCCTCAAGGCCGCTCGTGCCGGCATTTCGCCCGTCCAGATGACGGCCATTTAGGAGCGTCCAATGCGCATCGCGTTTTTCGTCAATTCGATCGCGGGTGAAACCGCCAATTATTCGACCACCCATCTGGCGCTGGCGGCGCTGAGCCGCGGTCACGATATCTGCTACCTGACCCCGGGCGATTTCGTGCTGCGGCCCGACGATAGCCTGGCGGTGCGCGCCTTGACGCTGCCCGCGGCCAATTACAAGAAGGCCGAAACGCTGTTCAAGGACCTGCAAGGGGACGGGACGACGATCCAGACCCTCGACGTCACTGAAATTGACGTGCTTCTGCTGCGCAACGACCCGTCCGAGGATGCCGCCGATCGGCCTTGGGCCGCCCAGGTGGGCACGGTGTTTGGACGGCTGGCGGCCGAACGGGGCGTCATCGTGCTGAACGACCCGGACGGGCTGGCACAGGCGCAGAACAAGCTCTATTTCCAGGATTTTCCTGCCGTGGTGCGGCCAGAAACGCTGATTTCCAAGAGCATCGAGGAAATCCGCGCCTTTATCGACCAGCAGAAGAAAGGGGTGATCCTCAAGCCGCTGCAAGGCTCGGGTGGCAAGAACGTCTTCAAGATCGCCTCCCCCAAGGAGTCCAATCTCAAGCAGATCTTCGAGGCGGTCAGCGAGGAGGGCTATCTGATCGCCCAGAGTTTCATCCCCGAAGCGGCCGAAGGCGACGTGCGCTTCTTCCTGATGAATGGCACGCCGCTGCAGCGCGAGGGCAAATATGCCGCGTTCCGGCGCGCCCCAGCCAAGGGCGAAATTCGTTCCAACATCCATGCCGGCGGCCGCGCCGAGGCCATCGAGGTGAACCAGACCATGCTGGGTATCGCCGAAACCGTGCGGCCCAAGCTGATCGCCGATGGCATGTTTCTGGTGGGGCTCGATATCGTCGGCGACAAGCTGCTCGAGATCAATGTGTTCACCCCGGGCGGGCTCAATAATCTGTCGCAGATGTATGACACCGATTTTACCCAGTCGGTAATCGACGCACTCGAGCACAAGGTCACCATCAGGGACGCTTATATGGGCAAGGTCAGCAACCGTGATCTGGCGACGCTGTAGCGTTTTTCCCCGGCAGCTTTGATGCTCTGAACGCGAGGCCGGCAGGCGCATTTGGGGTGCGCCATGCTGTAGCCGGAATTGCTTCCCATCTTCCACGCAGAAATTGCACCGGCCCGAATGAGGATTCGCTCAGGGTCGTCACCGACCATCGTGCCGGCTGCAATTGCTTGGGTCCACGTCCTGAGCCGCCCCAAGGCACCTGCAACCAGCAAGAGAATATGCAATGGTTCGAAACCGTTACACATTGCGCGACGCCGTCGGTAATCCAGAAGACTGGAGCTTTAGCTGGCAACTCAGGGATGATGTCACCCTGACCAGCACTTGTGATTTTTGCGGGCGGACTGCGTTGCGCCTGACCTATGAGGTCACGCGCGACACGCAGGCCTTGTGGGTTTGCCAGAGCTGCGTCAGCCGCTACCCAATCGGCGCCATGCTCGATGGCGAGCCCATGCTGCCCAAGGCTGCGCGGGCCTATGCGCACGGGCTGACGGCTCGCCTCAAGCAGCAGACCTGCCAGGACATTCTTCGCCACGTACAGAGCGCCCTGCCCGACGCGGTGCTGGAAGAAATCCTGGTGTATTTCGACCGCAATCTGCAGCTCTCTCCGCAGCGGGCCGCCCGACTATTCTCTGCGATGGCGCAGGTTGGCGAGGCAACCAACGCCAGAATTTTCGAGGTGCAGACCCGAAGCAACGCGCACCAGCAGGAATTCGGGGAGCTCGATGATGGTGATCGACGCCTGGTCTGGACCGTACTCTCGCCGCAACAGCGGCGGCGGCTGGCGTCACTGGGCTTTGCGCCAGCGGGGACCTTGGTTCACCGCAGCCAGGGCCGCCGCTCGCCGCGCGTGGAAATCGAGCTGGCCGCACCGCGCATGCCTGCCCTGACTGGGGTGGCAACGCTCGGCTCCGCGCTAAAAATATACTGATATCAACACGTTAAGGCAGAATGAGGAGCGGAGCGGCAAGATCCGGCCGTGCCAGCGCCCCATTGCGGGCACGTTCGATCCCGACAATCCCTGCTCCTACGATCAGCAGCAAGGATGGGACATGATCCCCACCCCGGACCAGATTCGATCCGCCCTCCGCTATACCGCCAGCGTCGCCATCGGGCTGACCTGGCTGGGCGCCGCGCAGGCCGCTTCACCCTACACGCTGGGCGTGTCCGACACGCTCAATATTAAGGTCGTGCAATGGAAGGCGGCAGATTCCACGTTTGAGGAATGGACGGCCCTGGCCGGCGAATATGTCGTCGGCGCCGATGGCAATGTGAATTTTCCGATGGTCGGGGCCACCGAAGGCGCCGGCAAGACCAGCGCCGAACTGGCGGCGGCGCTAGGGGGCGCCCTGCAGCAGACGCTCGGTCTCAGCACCGCGCCGACGGTAACCGTGGAAGTGGCGGCCTATGGCCCGATCTATGTGTCCGGCGATGTGGGCACGCCCGGCGAGTATAAATTCGCGCCCAATTTGACCGTGGTGAAGGCGCTGGCCCTGGCGGGCGGAGAGCGGCGCAGCGCGGAGGCCGTGGCGCGCCCGGAACGAGAAATACTCACCACCTCCGGCGCGCTGGAGGTGCTGGAGGACGAATATCGTCGCCTGCTGGTTCGCCGGGCGCGGCTCGATGCGGATTTGGCGGGGCAGGAGCAGATTACCGTCCCTGCCGAACTCGAAACGGCGGATGGGCTCGACGCCCTGCTTAGTGCCGAAACAGCCATTCTTTCGGCACAACGGCGGCAGGCCGAGGCGCAGTCGACCTCGCTGACCGATCAGGTGGCGCTGCTCAACAGTCAGATTGAAGCCTTTGGGCAGAAGGAAACCGGGACCGAGGCACAACTGGCAGCGGCAAGGGAACAACTCGACAAGATCACGGCACTTTCCGACGATGGTCTGGCCCTGGCCTCGCGCGTGGCGTCCCTTCAGACCAATGTCTCCGATCTCGAGTCGAGGCTGCTCGATACGCAGACCACGACCTTGCAGGCCCGCCAGGACATCGCCGCCGCCGAGCGGGAAAAGGCGCGGCTTACCGACCAGCGCATTTCAGACCTGTCGCTTGAACGACAGACCGTCGATGGGCAGATCGCGGCGCTGCAACTCAAGATCGCGACGCAGCGGGGGCTGGTTCAGGAGGCCGCCCTTTATACCGGCGTTGCCGTACCGGGAGATTCCGCGCCGACCTTCAGCTACGTCATCGTCCGCGATGGCGACGAAGTTGCGGCCGACCTGGCGACGCCGCTCGAGGCGGGCGATGTCGTCGTTGCCAGACTGGAGTTTGCGTCATGACCGCGAAACAGAGCCTGAGTGCTCTTGTCCTGATGGGCGCGCTTGGCCTGCCGGTGCAAGCATTTGCTCAGGAAACCGCCTTCCGCGACGACTTCGACACGCTCGATCTGGCGCGCTGGTATGTATCGGATGGCTGGAGCAATGGCGGCCACCAGAATTGCACCTGGTCATCCGACCAGGTGACGGCGAGTGATGGGCTGCTGCAAGTGGGCTTTGCGCCGCTCGCCAAAGGGGATCGCGAGCATCGCTGCGGCGAGCTCCAGACGCGACAGGCCTATGGCTACGGGACCTACGAGACGCGCCTGAAAACGCCGTCCGGGTCGGGCCTCAATGCGTCCTTCTTCACCTATATCGGGCCCCAGCAGGGCAAGCCGCATGACGAGATCGATTTCGAGGTGCTGCTGCGCAATACCGGCCAGGTCGACACCACCACCTTCGTCAACGGCAAGAGCGGCGACGGCACGACTGGCAGCGGCCAATCCCATGCCCTGCCCGTCCCGTCCGATGGCGGTTTCATCACCTATGCCTTCACCTGGGAACCGGACCGCATCCGCTTCTATCTCGATGGCAAGTTGGTGCGCACCATGGACGACCCCAAAACCATTCCGAGCAACCCACAGCGCATGTTCTTCAGCCTGTGGGGTTCCGACACACTGACCGACTGGATGGGCAGCTTTGCGCCTGTCGATGCGGCCATCGCCATGCAGGTGGACTGGGTGGCTTTTACGCCGCTCGGGGAGGCATGCGCCTTCGACCAATCCATCCTGTGCCAAGACAACGAGGACAATTGATGAAGCTGGTGTTCTTTCGCGGCAAGGTGCCGAATTTCGGAGATGAACTGAATCTCCATGTGTGGCCGGCGCTGCTGCCCAAGGGCTTTCTCGATGATAACGAGGACGAATTATTCGTCGGTATCGGTTCGATCATCGGCGATCATTTGCCCGCTGGCGCGCGCAAATTCGTCATGGGCTCGGGCTATGCCGGCTATATGGGGCTGCCCGACGTGCATGACGGCACCTGGGACATCTGCTTCGTCCGTGGTCCCAATACGGCCAGGACACTAGGGATCGACCCGAGCCTGTCGATCTGCGACAGCGCCATCCTGCTGCGCAACATGAATTTGCCGGCGCCCGACACCAGTGTCGGGGTCGCCTTCATGCCGCATTATGAGAGCCTTGAGCGGGGCAACTGGGCCGAAGCGTGCCGGCAGGCCGGGATCACGCTGATCGACGCGACCGAGCCGGTCGAAAAGGTGCTGAGCCAGATTCGCGGCGCTCGCCTGCTGATCACCGAGGCCATGCATGGGGCCATCGTTGCCGATGCGCTGCGCACGCCGTGGATTGGCGCCCGCCCGATTTATGGTGGCCACCATAGCAAATGGCTCGATTGGGCAGGCGCGCTCGACCTCGATGTGCAGCTCAATGCGCTCAAGCCCAGCAGCGTTCTCGAATATTATATCGGCAAGACCGGGCGCGGCGGGAGCTTGGGCAAGGTCGGCCGCTTCAGCGCCTCGCCGCTGGCGGGCATTCCGAACGGCATTCTGACCGACATGGCCGCCCGACATCTGGATGGAATGTCCCGCCTCGAACCACAGCTGAGCAGCGATACGATGATCCGCCAGGTCACAGAACGCGCCCAGGAAGCCGTGGACGGCTTCGTTCGCAGCCGCCTCGCCGTGAGCTAGCGCCTGCGGCGGACGAAGCCGACCAGGGTTTCGAGGCGCGGCCTCCCCAACAGCACGATAACGGCGCCGTAGCTCAAAGCTGCGGCGCCGATTGTTGTGGCCAGTCGCAGCAGCGGATCGGCCCCCGCCAGTTGATGCTGCACCAGCCACCCGCAACCGCACATCGCCAGCGTGGCAACGACCGGCAGAGCGAACGAACCGAGATAGGCCCATAGCGAAATGCCGAGCAGACGCACGACCATGTGCAGCGTCGGCATCCACAGAATGATGTTGAGGATCACCAGCGATGTGGTCAGCGCCATGACGCCCCAGCTTGAGAACAGGAAGATGTAAAGCACAGTCACGCCCTGCTTGCCGAGGATGTAATAGAACCACAAATCGGCCTGTCCCTGGCTGCGGATCAGCGAGGACTGCAAGATGCCTATCGCCGTCAGCAGTCCCAGCACGCAGAATGCCTGCACGACCGGTACGGCTGGAACCCAGGACGCGCCAAAGGCCATTGGCACCAGGTCGCCCGCAACCAGCGCCAGACCTGAAAACACCGGGAACGCCACGACCGAGGAGGCGAACGTACCCAGCAAATAGGCCTCGCGCAGCTTAGCAGGTTCGCGCTGCATTGATGCGAGCAGCGAATAGGACACCAGATTCAGGGCGCCGGACATGAGATCGGTCAGGATCTGGAAGATGCGACGCGCGAAGCTGTAAATACCCAGCGCTCCCGGCCCCATCAGGGCCCCGATCAGCAGCTGATCGATATTGATCGTCGTGATGAAGTGGTTGCCGTTCGAAAACAGCCCAAAGGCCCGCAAGTCCCGCAAGGCGCTGCGGTTGAAACGCCGGCCCGGCAGCCAGCGGGCGCCGATAAGCGCCCCGGCGCAACTGGCCACCGATCCGGCCAATTGTGAGACTGCAAGCGCCCAGAGTCCAAATCCGGCCCAGAGCAGTCCCAGGCAGATAAGAGCGGTTACGAGTGAGGCCAATGTGGTTCGCAGCGCGAGTGTCTTGAACGCCATGGTGCGCACGATGAGCGCGTTGGGCACGGCAGCCGCCATATCAAAAATGACGCGCGCGGCAACCAGCGGAATGAGCAGCGCCAGCAGCGGCTGGCCGAATGCAGTGGCGATGACCGGCCCGGCCAAGCACAACACCGCATAAATAACGAGGGCGGCGCCGAGGCAAAGCCAGAACACCGTATCGAGATGGGCCGAGGAGATGCGCTCGCGCTGGATCAGCGCCTCGCGAAAACCGGCGGGCGCGATGGCCACCCCCACGCTGGCAATGCTGACGGCAAAGGCGACGATGCCGAACTCGGCGGGCGACAGCACACGCGAACTCGCCAGAAACACCAGGAAGCCCAGCGCCGCCGGCACAAAGCTGCTGACCAGCGACCAGAGTGTGCCCTTGATCGCCGCCGAGGCTCGTCCCGTGGTGAGATGGTCGCGCCGCGCGCCCGTTTCGATGGAAACGCTCATGTGTGGGGGGTACTGCGCGAGGCGACGAAGCGGTCGAAATCGGGGGTGACCCGCCCCAGCGCGCGGATCATCATGCCGCGGGCGCGTAGGCGCAGCGCCTCTATGGGTGAAACATGGCCCGAAAGCCCCTGCCCGATGAGGGCTTTTGCAACATGGGTTGCTCGCACCGCAATCGGCGCGGCAAAGCGTGGGTTGGTCAGGAAGGCAGCACGCGCCTCCTTGCTGGTCTCGTTCCATACCTTCTGCCGCAGGGCCTGGACGGCGCGTTTGAGGTCAAGCTCGCGCCGCAGGTAGCCGGCTTTAAGCTCGGCGTTCCGCGTGGTCTGCTCGGCATTTTCGGCCCAAACGGCCAGCGGCTCCATGGCGACATAGACCGGCTCGGCGATGGAATAGGTCCGCAGATATTCCTGCAGGGTGGCGGTGCAGGCATATTGGATTTCGAGCGGAGAGCGTGCCTGCACCGACCAGAACAGCCCGCCATTGGACACGCCGATGCCGGCCAGCAGGGCCAGGCGGAATTCCTCGGCGGCGTAGCGGCCCTCGGTGAAGAGATCGTCGAGCACGCCAATGGTGCCGATCCTGGCGGCCACTGTACCGCTGGCGTGTTCGATCACCTGGTTGCGCAGCACGATCTCGACGCCTTCGCGAGCCATCAGGGCGATGTTCTGGGCGCAGAACTCGGGCAGGATAAAATTGTCGTCCTCGACCACGCAGAAAAACGCCGCGCCGTGCGGGTTTTCGGCGGTAAAGCACTGGTCGATATTGCGGGAGGCAAACAGCTGCGGCTTGTTGGCAGTGTAGCGAATGCGCGGATCAGCAAGTTCGGCCACGGCATATCTTGCCGCCTCCGATGGATCATCATCGAACACGTCGCAGACCCAGTGCGGCCAGGTCTGCGCGATCATCGATTGCAGGGCGCGGCGCAGCGCCTCGGGGCGTTTATAGGTCGGGGTGCGGAAATGGACGAGGTCGGGCTGGTACTGTGCCATGGCTCAGGACTCCTCTGATGGGGTTTCGCCGCGACATCGCGGCCGATTGCTGGCGCAAGGCAATGAGCCCGGCTGCAGCGTAAATGAGGGTGGCAATGCCCAGGATCGAGCGGATGGAGAATTCAAAGAACACCTCCACCTCGATGAAGCTGCGGAGGATCATCAGCGCCTGGAGCGCCAGCAGCAGGGCATTGGGTGCGCTGGGACGCGCGAAGGTATAGGCGGCCATCAGGATGGCGCCGCCATACATGATAGCGATCTGCAGCCCCAGCCCGATCAGGCCGATCTCGACGGCATTGGAAATGTAGGTGTTGTGGAAGTTGAAACCGGCGCCGGAGGGCACATCGAACATGGCCCATAATTCTTCGGCCGGCGCGAAACCGAGCACCCAGAAAGAGCGATAGCCAAGGCCCAGGAACGGCCGTTCGGCGATATAGCTCAACCCCGTGGCCCACAGATCGGTGCGCCCGGTCAGCGTGGCATCCTTGCCGGAGCCTTCGAGGATTTCCGCCAGCAGCGCATCGCCGGCGGTGATGACGATGACGGCAAGAGCCGCCGCAACAAGGACCAGCATGGTGAGCATGAACAGCTTCTGCATGCCGGTCAGGCGTGCCGAGAGAATGGTCAACAACACAATGGCGAGGCACGGGGCGACCATCAGGCTCGCGCCGGCCGATTGCGCCAGCACCAGCAGGGGGGCAGATGCCACCGCGCCCACCGCGCCCGCGAGGCGCAGGAGCAAAGGCGATTTCCCGTCGGCCGCCACGGCTACCGCGATGAGGGCGAAGACGGCGATATGGGCGGCAAAGGCATTCTTGCTGCCGAAGACGCCCAGCCAGGCGCCTCCCGTGCCGGTGCGGCCGAACAGGATGCTGGCAATCACGCCGATGGCGTAGACGATGAACATCAGGCGCATCAACGCGGCCGTGGACAGCCGCCCGGTGATGACAATAGCGACGATGACGGTAAACATCAGCTGCACGCCGTAGCGCATTGAATTGGCGGGATATTGCGACCACAGCGCCGTCAGCATGCAATAGGCCGGCAACAGCAGCACGAACCACCAGCGACGGAGGCTGTCGATGCTGGCGGGCACATTGCTAACGATGAGCAGACTGCCGCAGCCCATGAAGGTCAGGGCGGCCAGCGGCCCGAACATGGCATTCAGCACCAATGCGGCAAAGGCGCCGAAGGTCAGCAGATCGGCGAAGTTGATGGTCACCCGGGACGGCAAGGCGATCATGAGGCCTCCATCACAGTGGTGCGGGTTTCGAGCCTGACCTCGGGGACAAAACCGGCGGCATAGCTGCCGGCTTCGTCCAGGGCGATACAGTGGGAACCGGCATGGCTCGCCAATTCGCGCCAGGCGTCACGGGGACGCGGGACGGACCAATCGACCAAATGGGCCGGGACGTAGTCGGGAACGGGCTGATCGGCGCCGGCCATCCCCTGCCCGCCGAGCACAAGTGTCTGCGACCGCCGATCCACCGGCTCTTTAGCGCCACGACGCTCGTTGAACGAGACCCAAAGGCGGCGCGCAAGGCCTGGGTCGCGCGCCAGCAGGCCAAAAGCCTGTACCACCTTGCCTTGCTTGATGCTGGCGACCAGTTCCTCGTAGGCCAGGCCCTGCCGCAGCACCGCGAGCCGTTTGGCAAACGCGGCTGACAGCTTTGGCGATAGAGGGGCGTGCATCGCAGTCAGCGCCAATTGCCGCTCGATCATCGCCCGCATGTCTGGCTCCGACAGGCGGTGCGAGGTCGAGGCGGAATGGCGCCGATAGAGGTAGAACGGCTCGGGCACCACCAGCATGCGCGCGCCATCGAGCAGCAGGCGCAGGATGAAATCATAGTCCTCGCCGATCCGCAGGGCTTCGTCATAGCGCAGTTGCTTGAGGCAATCGGCCCGGATCATCGGCTTCAGATAGCCAAGGGCCGGAGTGCCGTCGACGCCTGCCAGCACCCACTGCTTGGGCGCCACCAGGAAACTGGCTCCAGCGTCAGCGCCCAGCATCAATTTGGGGGGGCTGCCATCCTCATGGAACAGCAGCAGGTCGTCGGCGACGATATCGGCATCCTGCTGGCTGGCGGCGGCCAGCAGCCGCTCCAGGCGCTCGGGATGGATGATGTCATCGGCATCGACGATGGCGATCCAGCGCCCGCGCGCCAGCTCCAGCGCGCGGTTCCGGCAAGAGGCGGGGCCGCAATTGCTCGTGGTCTCGATCAGCCGAACCCGGGGATCGGCCTGCGCCATGGCACGGACCAGCGCCACGCTGTTATCCTGCGAGGCGTCGTCGCTGACGATGACCTCAAGATCTGACATGGTCTGGCCGAGCACGGAACGGAGTGCGGGGATGATTTTGTCGCCGGCCTGAAAATTGGCCATGATGACGGAGACGAGCGGCCCATCATGGGGCTGTCGATCAGAGAAATCCATATTACCTCGCCCCGCATGATGCGGCATCGCCCTCAGGCGACGCCCTGGTTCAGCACGGTCTGGGGTCCAGGAGCGTGGTCCAGTTGCGCGAGGAACTCCTCCAACCGCCCGATCTGGGTGTCGAGATGGTCGATGCGCTGGCGGGCGCGAGAGGCGTTCTGCCCGGCGGTGTCGATGGCAGCCTCGTCGGCGCCCTCGCGCTGGCCGTACTCGCCTGAATTATCCATCAGTGTGGTCGCCTGAGCGTAGTAGAAATCCAGCCGCTGGCTCAGGCCGTCGCGCTCACGGCGGGCATCCGCCAGAGCCATGGCAATGGCATTGCGAATGGTGCCGAAGCGGGCCTCGTCAGTTTCGGCGTCGCGGCCGGAATTGCGGGTTCGAAAGGCACGGGGACGAAGGAAAAATAGCGACATTTTTCGTCTCCTTAACGGCTGCCGGCGCGCATGACGACGACCTTGACGGTCTTGATCAGGATCACGAGATCACCGGAAAAAGACCATTCGCGGACATAGCGGCTGTCGAGCTGGACGCGCTGGTCGTAGTCGACATCGCTGCGCCCGCTGACCTGCCACAGGCCCGTGATACCGGGGCGAACAGCGGCGTAATGCGCGATCTCGTCGGCATAGCGCACCACTTCCTCCTGAACGATCGGACGGGGCCCCACCAGGCTCATGTCACCGCGGATCACATTGAGGAGCTGCGGCAATTCATCAAGGCTGGTGACGCGCAGAAAGCGACCTAGAGGCGTGATGCGGGGGTCGTCACGCAGTTTCTGCGTGGCGTCCCATTCGGCGCGCGCCTGCGGAAACAACTCAAGGTGCCGCCGCAACGCCTCTTGGGAATTGACCACCATGGAGCGGAACTTGAGGCAGCGGAAACGCCGGCCATTCCGCCCAATACGCTCATGCGAGAACAGGACCGGTCCTCGATCGGTGGAAAACAGAATGACAGCGATGAAGAACATGGCCGGCAGGGCGAAAGCCAGAATGGCCAAGGCCGCGATCAGGTCAAAGGCCCGTTTGGCTCCGGTGCCACGCCGTGCGCTCATGTTGGAAAGTCTGTCCGATGAATCGACGTCGGCATTGGTGATCGACATGAGATTTTCTCGCGAAGTTGAGAACCAGGGAACGCGCAGCGCCAACCATCCATCCGGGCATAAGCTATGGTTCGCGCAAGCGCAGGCGCCTACGCGGGACCCAAGCCCCTCAAAACATCAAACTGGTCCCGGACCGCTTAGTCCGGGTGCGCCGCATGTTGACGACAACGCCTCCGTGACCGGATTGCGTATCGCCATCGGCAGGAGGCAAACATGATCAGAAAAGCGTGGCAACGCCGGGTGCGCATAGCTGCGATGCGCCGGTTTGTCACAAATTCACCCCAAACGGCTGGGGCAGAACCGGAGCAAATCAGGGAGCAAGATGAAGGGTCTAGCGGCGACGGTGCCTGACAAGACTATCGTTTTGGCTCTGCTATGCGGCACAGCTGCCGCAAGTAAAACCTGGCGATCACCAATTGAACAGAAAGGCGACACCGTTCCAGAGCAGGTAGATGCCGACCCAGGCCAGAGCCATGATACCGATGGCAACCAGCCCCCAGGGCCATGGGAAAGCTGTGCGCTCCTGCACCGGCTGAGATGCGGTCAGCGGCGCCTTATGCACCTGCCCGTCATCGGGTCCCTTTGGCTCCACGAAAACCTCCCATAGCTGCCCGGACCAGCGCCCGGCAACGGGTCCTGCAGTGGCCGCGGTGTCGACCTCTGCGGGAGCGAATTCCGCCCCCGTAAACTCACTACCATCGCACGGTAAATACAAGCCTCATAGCGCGGGTGAAATAGCCACGTCGATCACGACTGCGTTGAATGTCAGGGTATCCCGCGCGGGACGCAAAGCCAGATTCACCATGCAGTTCTATTTTGCGCCGAGGCAAATTGCGCGTACTTACTTCGCAGCTCTGTCAAAACACCAAAAAACAAATATGGCGCCATATAGCCAATATGGCCGAAACCTGACCCAATGCTTCGAAATTTGACAGATGCGATCAAGAGCATATCTGCAATCGAGCCATGCAACCCCACAATGCATTTCGAGTGGATCGACTTGCTCCATCATGCTCCAATTCGGCGTCATACGCAGAATAAGGAGAGCTATGTGTTGAAACCTGTAAGGACCGCCGTTTTCCCCGTTGCAGGACTGGGCACTCGATTCCTGCCTGCCACTAAGGCCATGCCCAAGGAAATGCTGACCGTGGTCGATCGACCGCTGATCCAGTATGCCGTCGACGAGGCCCGCGAAGCGGGCATTACCCATTACGTCTTCGTGACCGGCCGCAACAAGGGGGTGATCGAGGACCATTTCGACCGCCAGTTCGAGCTGGAAGCAACGCTCGAGAGTCGCGGCAAGACCCGCATCCTCAAGGAACTGCAGCAGGACCTGCCCTCGGCCGGACGAACCAGTTTCACCCGGCAGCAGGAGCCCTTGGGGCTCGGTCATGCCGTCTGGTGCGCGCGCGACATCGTCGGCAACGAACCCTTCGCCCTGCTATTGCCCGACATGCTGTTTAAGGGCCGCCGCGGCGTCCTCAAGCAGATGATGGAGACCTACGAGCGGACCGGTGGCAACGTCATTGCGGTCGAAGAGGTCCCGATGGCCGAAATATCGTCCTACGGCGTCGTTGGACGTGGCGCGGGCGACAGCCGGAGCTTCCGCATCAATGACATGGTGGAGAAGCCGGCCCCGGCCGATGCGCCGTCCAACCTGATCATTTCCGGCCGCTATATCCTGCAGCCGGAGATCTTCACGCTGTTGGCTGATCAGCCGCGCGGTGCGGGCGGGGAAATCCAGCTGACTGACGCCATGCAGACGCTGATGCGGCAGCAGGACTTTACCGGCGTGAAATATGAGGGCCAGTCATTCGACTGCGGCTCAAAGGTGGGGTTCCTGACCGCAAACGTCGCCTATGCGCTGGATCGGGACGATATCGGCGACGACTTCCTGGCCGCATTGACCAAGATCGGGCTGCACAATGCCCTGATGGAAGGCTTCCGGATCGCCGCTGAGTGACCCTGTGCAAACGGCGCCCTAATGGGGCGCCGCTTCCACCTGCTTTTGCGCCCGCTGCTCGGCCTTATGGGCAAACCGTTCCAAGCCACCCACATCAGTAAACCGGGGCAGCGCGCCCAGATCCACCTTGTTGAGCACCACGCCAACCAGGTAATCGGCCAGCTCAGGCTCCTGCTCCAGCAAGCTGTTGAGCAATCTGCGGGGCGTCTTGCCCCATTCCGCCACCAGAATATTCCCGTCGGTAAGCGGCAGAACCGCAAGGGCGTCGATGACGAGGCCCAGGGCGGGCAGATCCAGAATGACATAGTCAAACTGTCCGCGCGCCTCGGCGAGTACCTTCTGCATGGCGATGCCTGAGAGGTCGCCGCCGCCCGCTTCCGGCGCCGAGGCTGAAAGGCTCACGATCCCCGTCTCGTCGTCCGTTGCGGTGGCCCGACGCCAGTCGCCCATTTGCGATGGCAGGACGCGTCCCGGCATCCGCGCCGTGTTCTCGTCGGCATTGATCACCAGAACGCGCGAGCCGGCGGCAGCCAGCATTTCCGACAAAGCGGTGGCGAAGGTGGACTTTCCCTCCCCTGGCAACGCCGAAAGAATGCCAATCACGGCAGTCCCATGGTTGGCCGCGGGCTGCAGCACCAGGCGCGTGGCCTTGAGCGTCTCCATGAACGGCCCGCGCCAGCGCCGCCCGATGCGCTGGCCAAAGGCACCTCGGACCAGGGCGCGAATAGTCGTGCGTTGCTCCTCTGGCGTCGCGCCGGGGCCGAACTGGAGCTTGGGCAGGTAGCCGAGGAAGCGGAGGCCCAGATGGCGCCGGACCTGCGCGCCCACGCGGAAACCGCGCTCACGCAGTTCGTTGAAAGTGCCCAGTACCGCGCCGATGAAGGCGCCGCCGATGAGGGCCGCCACCAGGATGATCATGGTCTTCGGGCTCGACGGCCGCTCGGGCAAGAGTGCATCGGTCACGATACGAACCGAAGGGATCGGGAAGCTCTGCCGCTGCACCGATTCCTCATAGCGCAGTAGGTAGCTGTTATAGAGCGAGCGCAGCGCATCGGAGCGCTGCTGCAGCTCGTTGAGGCGCACCTGCTCCTGACTGATCAAGCCGGCATTCTGGCCTTCGGAATTGATGTCCCGACGAAGGCCCGCCTCCTGCTGCGTGGCGATGGCCAGTTGCGTGCGATATTGCTCGTCCAGACTTTGCAGCAGCGCAAAGATGCGGCTGTCCAGCGCAGCCTTCTCGGCCGCGAGCGTCATCAATTGCGGGTGCTCTTCACCAAAGCTGGCGCGCACCTCGGCAATTCGGCTGGTCAGCGCGGCGGACTGCGTGCGCAGCGCCGCGATATCAGCCGGGTCGGTCTGCGTGCCACTCAGCAGCGATACATAACTGGCGGCCGATTGCGGTCCCGCCGCAACCACCGTCTGCAACTGCTCAGACAAGGCCCGCAGCCGCGCGGTTTCCGCCTGTGCTTCGGCCAGTTGGTTGGACAGGGCCTCGATGCGCTGATTGGTGAGGTTGCGATCCTGCCCGACGGACAGGCCGGTTTGCTGGCGGTAGTCCTCGATGGCGAGGCTTGCATCGCGCTGGCTTTGCCCGATTTCGGTCAGCCGCAGCTGCAGCCAGTCGGCCGCTGCGCCGGTTGCCTCGAGTTCCGCATTGAGCTGATCCTGCAGCAGCGCCTCGGCATAGGCGCGGGCAATGCGCTGCGCCAGATCGGGGGTCCCGGCTTCGTAGCCAATGCGGATGATCGAGCTGCGCCCCATGCGGTCGACCTGAACATTGGCGCGCAACATGCCGACCACTTCGTCGAGACCCGCTTCCAGCGAAGCTGGCCGCTCGGCCTGACCGAAGGGCAGCAGTCCACGCAGCCGCTGCGTGAAGGATGGCGGCGGGTCGAGAAATTCCTGATCGGTCATCAGGCCTTCGGCCTGCGCTACCGCCGTGGCGACGCGGCTCGATCGCAACACTTCGATCTGGTTGAGCACCTGCGCTTCCAGCTCGACACTGCTGGTCGCGACACCGCCCTCCCCGGCAACCTGCTCGAGGTTCCGGTCCAGCAGCACCTGCCCGGCCGACAGATAGTTGCGCGGCGCCAGCGAAAGGTAGAGCGCCGCCAGCAGCAGCATCACCGCAAGGCTCGCGCCCAGCACCAGTGCCTGCCGACGCAGCAAGGAGAACACCCGCTCCAGATCGATGGTCTTCAGATCGGACGGTTGCGGGGCCAGCGTCTCGGGATAGAGGGTCTTGTCAAGCATGGGTGTACTCCGCCGTTATGGTCGGGAAGAAAAATGGGACGCTCACGATGGCGTCGATTGCCCGTAATGCACGGCCTGACGCACGCCCAGAATGCCGCCCGCCACGCCCATATGCAGCACGGCGCGCAGCCAGTTCCGCCGGCGATGCACCGGCGAAAATGCTGTGAGCGCGGTCATCAGGCCGCAATAGAAGATTTTGGCTGCCACGATCGCCAGGGCTTTGGCACCAGCATCGGCTTGCAGCATGCCGTGGGTTTGCCCGAAGCGCAGGCGGCGGCGCACGAGCCAGTTCATGGTCGCCCGTTCTATCGGAACCGGCTCCTCGACGACCGCATTGGCAGCGTAGCCGATGGAGCCACCCAGAGCCGTGAGCTGATAAAAGAACGCCGTGTCCTCGCCGCCGGATTTACCGAGCGCCAGATCGAAGCGCAGTCCGCGATAGGGCGCGCTCCAGCGGATCAGCACGTTGCAGGTGTAGCCGGTGCGGATGCTGCCGCAGACGAAGACCGGCAACGTCGAATGAAAGTCCCCCTCGGCCATCCAGCGCGGCGCGTCAGGGCCGTAGATGGCCCGTACTGGTCCCAGCACAGCTGCCGCGCCACTTGCCTCGGCCTGAGCAACCAGGGCCATGATCCAGTCGGGGGTGACAGTTTCGTCGTCATCGACAAAGGCGACGTAATCGGCATCCGCATGGTCGAGGCAGGCATTGCGCGCGACGCAGATATTGGCCGCTGGGGCGTGAACATAGGTGATGGGAAACGGCAGTTGCGCGCGCAGGTCATCGACCAGTTCCCGGGCCGAGGGGTCATGATCGTTGTCGGCAATGATCACCCGGAGCAGGTGTCCGCCATCGGCAAGCCGGGCGATGGAGGCCAGTGTCTCGGCGAGGAATGGCCGGCGAAAGGTGCAGATGCAGATATCCACGCTGGTCATGGCGCTCACACCGTTTCCCGCCGAAACGGCCGCTGCGCCACATGGGCCCAGAAGCCGGACGACCAGGCCAAATGCATGATCATCGCCGCCAGACCCACCAACGGCGACAGCACCATCGGCATGCCCTGTTGCGGGTAGTGTGTTCGCGCCGCGTGCATGCCCAACGCAATGCAGCCTAGGCCCCACAGGGCGAGGGGCACCAAAAAGCCCCAATGCCAGAGGGACAATGCCGCCAGCAGCACCACCGGCAGGATGGCGAGTGGCATCAGCTGACGCAGACGTGGGCGCATGCGGTGCTTGAGGATATTGCGTGCCCTGCCCCCGCCATAGCCAAAATACTGCCGGAACAACCCACCAACCGTCGAGCGCGGATAGTAGGTCATGGCGGTGCGCTCGGTGAGCCAGATGGTCTGCCCGGCCTGCCGCAAGCGGTAGTCAAGCTCCGCATCCTCGTTGAAGCGGAAGCTCTGGTCGTAGCCACCCACGCCGCGAAAGGCGTCCACGCGCATCAGCGCATGATGGCCGTGATCGACCGACCCGCTGCCCAAGCCCGTCCGATGGGCGGAGCCCCCGGTGCCGATGGCTGAGTTCTGCGCTGTGGCCACGGCGCGCTGGAATGGTGCAACGCCAACGGTGGTCATGGGCACGACGACGCTGCCGACCTGCCGCTCCTCGGCCTCGGCGACCAGCGTCCGACAATAATCCGGCGGATAGGCGCCATGCGCGTCGATGCGGATGAGATAATCGACGCCGTCGCCAAACTCCTGCACCGCCAGGTTGATCGCCGCGCTCTGGATACGGTGCGGGTTGTGCATCAATGCGACTCGCGGTGCCGTCAGCGCGCGCTGCGCCACGATATCGGCTGTACCATCCGTACTGCCGCCGTCGGCGACGATGACAGTTGCGTCGAGCGCCTCAGCCTCGACCAGTAGCGCGTCCAGCAAGGGGCCGATATGCCGCGCTTCGTTCAAGGTGGGAATGACGATGATGGTGCGGGCGCTCATGCTGCGACCTCCAGGGCGGGCTTGCCGGCAAGGCGCGTGACAAGGTCAATGCAGTCCTGCACATCGCATCGAAATGTCGCTTCATCCTGCGCCGCGACCGCGGCCGCCAGTTGCCGAATGCGCTCAGCGGTCATGCCCTTGAGCATATCGACCAGCGTTTGTTGCGAAATATCAGGCACTTCGATGCCAATGCCGAGCCGCTGGATGAAGGCCGCTGTTTCCGTGCCGGCCAGGGCGATGGGGATGGCGCCGTTGAGACAACCCTCATAGAGGCGGTTGGGCAGCAGCCAGCTCGAATTGAGCCCCGCTTCAAAGAAGTCGATCGCCCAGACGAAGTGCACGCCCGAATAAAGCGCGGGCAAATCGGTGGGGTAGCGAAAGGCCCCACCATAGGCGAGATGCGGCGCCGCGCTTGTCGTCGCGTGAAAGTGGTCGAACTCGGTCAGCGCCGGTTGGCCGGCCAGGGTAACCTTAAGCTGCCCGTCCAACTGGCGCGACAGCGCGGCAAGCGCCGCCAGCGACTTGTTGCAGCGCAGGGCGCCGAACCAGCCGATGCGAATGGGCGAGACCTCTTCGCGCAGAGCCGGATTGCGGCCCAAATCACCGATGTCGGGCGCAAACACCTTGTTTTCCACCAGCAGCGCCGGTGGCGCGCCATGGATGTCGAAATGATGGCGCAGAAAGGCGGGGGAACTGGTGATCAGGAGGTCGACGCTCCGCATCAGTCTTTGTTCGAGTGCGCGCATGGCCTGACCGATCCGGTCCGGCCGCAGCATCAGGCGATGGAGGTCCAGGCATTCGTAGATTAGGGTCGGCGCATGGTCCCACAACCCGAGCAAGCGGCTGGCCACCCCCAGCATTTCAAGATTGCGCGCCACGATCACATCGGGGCGGCGCAGCGACCGCGACCAGTTGGGTGCGCGCCAGGCGGCACCCAGTGTCGCCGCGAGCCGGTGCAGCATGCGGCCGTCATGGGTGATGTCGAGTTCTACTACGGTGTCGATTGGCAACGTCGGCGGCGGCGCGTCGCCACGCCGAAACCCGGCGATTTCGACCTCGGCGCCCCCTGCCCGGAACATGGCGACGCGCCGTGCCACCGCCGGGTCCGCAAGGTTGTGAACGAGATACAATATCCTTGGCAAATAGCGTCTCCTGTCCCGAGCGAGGCGTATGCTCAAGGGGCCGACTGGCCGGCAGCGACTGCCGCTGGCATGTCCCTTCACCGAGGCGATGGGAATGAACGGCGAGTTGAGGACGCACGGCCGATAGGGTCAACCTGACCCGGGGTGACACTGTGATGCGCAGAGCGCATGCCACGAAAGAGCCCTAATCCAGCGCGGCGGCTCGTTGGCGGGGATAGTCGTGCCGGTGTTTCGGACGGCGCGACAGCAAGTTGACATTCGCCCTAGTCAGTGAGAGCCTGCAATGGAGTGGGTTGCTCATCAAAGTAACTGTGGCCCATTTTCTTGCGTCGAGTCTGTTCCTGCACTGAGTCACTGAAGGTGATGCAAGGAGCGTGGCCATGCGAATGAGCATACGACATGACGGCCGCCTGGGTCGGTTAGCATATCACCCAATCGGACTGGTCCGCGCATTTCGAACTCGCCTGCCGAAAGGGAGGTGAGTGTACGATGGCCATTGCACTCATCCTTGTGCTCATCGTCGTCGGATCGTTGCTGTTCCACTTTTTGAGCCCGTGGTGGTTCTCGCCGCTGGCATCGAACTGGGGCTATATCGACGACACCACGGTGCTGACATTCTGGATCACCGGCGCGGTGTTTTCAGCCGTCCTGCTGTTTGTCGCTTACTGTCTGTTTCGTTTCCGGCATGTGGAAGGCCGCAAAGCCGCCTATGAACCCGAAAACCGGCGGCTGGAAGGCTGGTTGACCGCCATCACCGCTGGCGGGGTGATCGCGATGCTGACTCCGGGCCTGTTTGTCTGGGCCCAGTTCATCGAGGTGCCCGAAACGGCGACTGATGTGGAAGTGATTGGCCAGCAATGGCTATGGAGCTTCCGGCTGCCAGGCGCAGACGGCAAGCTTGGTGCTGCCGACAATAGCCTGGTCGATTTCGACAATACGCTGGGCGTCAGTCCGGCTGATCCGTTCGGGCAAGACGACGTGCTGCTCGAAGGAACAGAGCTCGTGCTTCCCGTGGACCGGCCAGTGCGGTTTCTATTGCGGTCGATCGACGTCCTGCATGATTTCTATGTCCCGGAATTCCGGGCGAAGATGGACATGATCCCGGGCTCGGTCACCTATTTCTGGGTGACGCCGACCCACACCGGATCCTACGAAATTCTCTGCGCGGAACTGTGCGGCACGGGACACCCGTTCATGCGCGGTGTGGTGAGGGTTGTTACCGACGAGGAGTACCAGGAATGGCTGACGGAGCAGATCACCTTTGCCAGCCTCGCCCTCTGAGCGCGAAACGCCCGCAGGGCCTTGAAGAGGAGACTTGGGGAGGAATTTATGGTCGACATCCCGCATGACGCGAGCGCATCGGCGCCGCTCGCCGAAATCGAGGATATGGAGCTTTACCACCCGCGCAGCTGGTGGACGAAGTATGTCTTCTCGCAGGACGCCAAGGTCATCGCCGTCCAGTATGCGGTGACGGCGCTGGCGATCGGCTTTGTCGCGCTGGTCTTGTCCTGGCTGATCCGCCTGCAGCTCGGGTTTCCGGGCCTGGTCGATTTTATCGATGCCGATCGTTACTACCAGATCATCACCATGCACGGCATGATCATGGTGGTTTATCTGCTGACCGCGCTGTTCCTGGGCGGCTTCGGCAATTACCTCATCCCGCTAATGGTGGGCGCGCGGGACATGGTGTTTCCCTACGCCAACATGCTCAGCTTCTGGCTCTATTTCGTCGCGGTGATGCTGCTGGTGATCAGCTTCTTCGTCCCGGGCGGCCCGACCGGCGCCGGCTGGACGCTGTATCCGCCGCAGGCCATCCTCTCCAACACGCCGGGCCAGCAATGGGGCATCATGCTGATGCTGGTGTCGCTGATCATCTTCATCATCGGCTTCACCATGGGAGGCCTCAATTACACGGTGACCGTGCTGCAGGCGCGGGCGCGGGGCATGACACTGATGCGCCTGCCGCTCACCATCTGGGGCATTTTCGTCGCCACCGTGATGGCCCTACTTGCCTTCCCGGCCTTGTTCGTCGCCTCGGTCATGATGCTGTTCGACAAATATTTGGGCACCAGCTTCTTCATGCCGACCCTCGTGGAAATGGGCGAGCTGCTCAGCTATGGCGGGGGCAGCCCGATCCTGTTTCAGCACCTGTTCTGGTTCTTCGGCCACCCCGAGGTCTATATCGTCGCCCTCCCCGCTTTCGGCATCGTCTCCGACCTGATCAGTACGCATGCGCGGCGCAATATTTTTGGTTACCGGATGATGGTCTGGGCCATCGTCGGCATTGGCGTGCTCAGCTTCGTGGTCTGGGCCCACCATATGTATGTGAGCGGCATGAACCCCTATTTCGGGTTCTTCTTTGCCACCACCACCCTGGTCATCGCCGTGCCGACCGCGATCAAGGTCTATAATTGGGTGCTGACCCTGTGGCGGGGCGACATCCACTTCACCCCACCCATGCTGTTCGCGCTCGGCTTTATCGTCACCTTCGTCAATGGCGGTCTTTCTGGGCTGTTTCTGGGCAATGTGGTGGTCGACGTGCCGCTCTCCGACACCCTGTTCGTGGTCGCCCACTTCCATATGGTGATGGGGGTGGCGCCGATCCTTGTGATCTTTGGGGCCATCTATCACTGGTATCCCAAGGTCACCGGCCGGATGCTCGGCGACACCCTGGCCAAGTTCCATTTCTGGGTGACGTTCCTCGGCGCCTATCTCATCTTCTTTCCCATGCACTATCTGGGCCTGATGGGCCTGCCCCGCCGCTATTTCGACACTGCCGACATCATGATCATGCCGGAATCGGCGCACACGCTGAACGCCTTCATTTCCATTATGGCCTTCATCGTCGGCTTCGCGCAGATCGTGTTTGTGTTCAACCTGATCTGGAGCCTGCGTCACGGCAAGCCGTCGGGGCCCAATCCCTGGCGCGCGACCACGCTGGAGTGGCAGACCCCGCAGACTCCGCCGGCCCACGGCAATTGGGGCGAGCATCAGCCGCTGGTCTATCGCTGGGCGTATGATTACAGCGTGCCGGGGGCCAAGGAGGATTTCATCCCCCAGAACGAGCCGGGCGCGCTGACCAAGGGAGGCGCGGCATGAGCGCGATCCTTGGCTTCATCGCCATCCTGACCCTCATCGTGGGATGGTGGCTGTCGCGGCACGGAATATTCGCCAAGCCCTGGTTGCAGGTCGATCAGGCCGGCGGCGTGGCGGCCACCAATCCCTCGCCCTATGCACCGGCGCAGGTCGGACTGGGCGTGTTTCTGGCCGTCGTGGGGTCGCTCTTCGCCCTGCTGATGACCGGCTATCTGCTGCGCTCCGAGGGTTCAGACTGGCGAGATATGGCCCTGCCCTGGATTGTCTGGCCCAATACGCTGGTGCTGCTCGGCACCGGACTGGCTCTGGAATGGTCGTTGGCCGCTTTGGCGCGCGGCGCCACCGCAAGCCTGCGCGCGGGCGTGCTCGTGGCGAGCGGGTGCGCCGTGCTGTTCCTCGCCGGCCAACTCCTGGCCTGGCGGATGCTGGTGGGCAGCGGCAACTTCGTCAATTCCGGACCGGCCGCCAGTTTCTTCTACCTGATGACGGCAGCCCATGCCCTGCACGTGATCGGCGGCATGTTTGCACTCGCCGGCACGTTCGAGCGGATCAGGCGACATGATCGGCCCGAGCGCATCCGTCTCAGCGTCGAGCTATCCGCCACCTATTGGCTGTTCATGCTGCTGATCTGGGCGCTGCTGCTCGGGGTGCTGTCGGGCTCGGCTGGCGAGTTCCTGGCGCTGTGCGGCCAGCTATTGTCCCAAGGAGGCCGACCATGAACGATCATGTTGCGACGCCACCTGATGTCACGCCGGCACCGACGCCGGGCTGGCGCTCCATCGTCTCCGACTGGTCCTCGGACCAGCGCTCGTTCAAGACCGCCTCCTGGGGCAAGGTGATGATGTGGGTGTTCCTGCTGAGCGACACCTTCATCTTCGGCTGCTTCCTGCTCTCCTACATGACGACGCGCCTGTCCACGACCGCGCCCTGGCCCAATGCCAGCGAGGTGTTCGCGCTGGAGATCGCCGGCCAGCATTTCCCGCTGCTGCTCATCGCCATCATGACCTTCGTGCTGATCACCTCGAGCGGCACCATGGCCATCGCGGTCAATTTCGGCTACCGGCGCGACCGTAAGAAAACCGCCATCCTGATGCTGCTGACCGCCGCATTCGGTGCACTCTTTGTGGGCATGCAGGCGTTTGAATGGAGCAAGCTGATTTCTGAGGGCGTTCGGCCCTGGGAGAACCCGTTTGGCGCGCAACAGTTCGGCGCCATTTTCTTCATGATCACGGGCTTTCACGGCACCCATGTCAGCATCGGCGTCATCTTCCTGCTGATCGTCGCCCGCAAAGTCTGGCGGGGTGATTTCGATAGCGGCCGCCCCGGCTTCTTTACCGCCCGCAAGGGGCGCTACGAGATCGTCGAAATCATGGGCCTTTACTGGCACTTCGTCGATCTGGTGTGGGTGTTCATTTTTGCCTTGTTTTACCTGTGGTGAGCCAGATGAATCATAGCGCGACCGCCTCCGCTCCGCCGACATCCACCCACGCTGAGAGTCAGCAGCACCCGATCCGCCTGTACCTGGTGGTATGGGCGTGGCTGTTCGTGCTCAGCGTCGGCTCATACTTGGTCGATATCCTGCAGTTCCAGGGCCTGTTGCGCTGGGGATTGATCCTGGCCTTGATGGCCCTCAAGTCCGGGCTGATCGTTTCGATCTTCATGCATATGCGCTGGGAGCGGCTGGCGCTGAGCTACGCCATTCTGGTGCCCCCGGTGTTGATCCTGGTCTTCGTCATGCTGATGGCATTTGAGGCCAGCTACACGCAGATGACCCGCGTGCTATTCCTCAATGGGGGAACATAAGCCCCAGCGCGTCACTGTGAGCGCAGGATTCAGATCGTGCCAGGTGACCGCCGGGTCGGCGCGGCGGATTGCGACCTTCGCGTGCGGGCTTGCCGGCCGGCCTGCGGCACGATCAGTTTGCGATAAAGATGCCATGTGGCATGGCCCAGCACCGGCATAATAATCACAAATCCGATGAACAGCGTCGCCATGCCCACGGCTAGCGATACCGCCACAATCAGGCCCCACAGCGCTACAGGAACCGGATTGGCCAAGCTGGCCCTGATGGACGTGGCGATGGCCAGGCTGGGGCTGACATGCCGGTCGAGCATCAGCGGGAAGGACACCACCGAAATGCCCAGAACCTCAATAGCGAACAACAGCCCGATGACATTGCCGGCGACGATCAGGATCCGACCATTGGTCGTGGTGAAAACCTCGTAGAACAAGGCCGACAGCGAGCTCGGCAGGGCGTTGCCGAACAGGCCCGCGAACAGCACCTGCGCAGCGATCAGCCAGGTGACGAACAACACGCCCAACACCAGGCCCAATGTGGCGATGGATAGCAGGGCGGGCGATCGAAAAACTTCGAAGCCATGTTTCCAGGACGCATCAAGACCAAGCTCCTGACGTCGGCTGATCTCATAGAAAATCAGGGCCACGAAGGGTCCAAGCAGGGCGAAACCAGAGGCCAGCGGGTATAATAGTGGCAACACGTTCTGCCCGGAAATCCAGAATGCCAGCACCGTCATCACTATGGGATAGATCAACCCGGCAAAGACGTAGTGCGATGGATGCTGCCAGAAATCATCGAAGCCATGCCTGAGGGCGTCCACGACATCACCCGTGCCGATCTTGCGGATTTCGGGGATAGCACTGTGCCCGACGACAACGCCGGTGCCTCTGCGAGATGGCAACATGTTGTCCTCCCAAACGCGCCATGAACCGGCCGTCGGCAGCGTGTTTCCGCCAGGACAAACTTCTTGGCCACGCCTACGCGACCTATACCGCCATAGTAGCGCCGATGGCTCGCCATGTCAGCTCGTTGGCTGGTCCGCACCAAAGCATCAAAACTCTTATGTAGAGGCTTGGTTTATTTGAGTATTCCCAGGCTGGCCATATCCAACTTCAGGTCATTCTCCGCCGCAAAATCTCGCGCATAGAGAGCGGATAGCAGGTCGAGGCCGGCCCGGTGCAGGACCGGAGGGACACCGACTGCCTCGCCCAGGCGAACCAGGGGCATCAGGCCGAATGGCGCGTCTTCCAGCACGTAACGGCTGTCGGCTTTGGTCGGCCCGAGTTGGCCCGGACCCATGGCCCGGATGGTGTCTGCCATCTCCGGCAAGGGCGCCAGTGGGATATTGTAGCTCAAATGGTAGTGCTCGGCCGCCGTACGCACCGAGAGGCCCAGGGCATCGGCAATGGCCAGACGTTCGCGGTCCAGTGCGTCCATCAGGCGGGCGACGGATGGCGTCAGGTTTTCACTTTGCCCCCAGGCCTCGCCACGCTCCATCCGGGTGAAATTGGTGAGCGCCAGGGCCAGATGGCTTTGGGGATTGAGGTTGGATAGTGAGATGGCCAGCAGGTTGGCCCGCGGTTCAAAATGGTCACCGAACAATTCACGGCAAAGCGAAATGGCGCCAATGTCATTGGCCGGGGCCGTTGCGACGTCGATGCGCTTGCGTATGGTGTTGATCCGAACCCCGGTCTCCCCGACGCGCCGCGCGCGCAGCAACGTCGTCCCCCAGGCGACAACCGGAACCTGCAACTGAGCCGCCTCAAGCTGCTGCAGCAGGTGGAAACCGCCCAGGGCCGGATGCGCGTTGATGATGATGGTTTGGCCTGGAGAAACCGACTCGGCCAAGGCGTCATAGACCATCCGGTGGCCATTGGCCGGCAAGGCGATGAGGATAGCTGTCGCCCCGGAAATCGCGCTTGCTATGTCAGCGGCGATCTCGGGTCTGTACTCGCCTTCGACCAGTCCTTCGCAGTGCAACGCCTGCTGTTTCAGGGCAAGGGTACTGCGCCCCGAAGGCGACCACAGGGCGACCTGATGGCCGCGCTCCATGAGATAGGCTGCGCTGGCGAAGCCGATCGCTCCAGCGCCAAGAATGGCGACCCGCATGACCCGCTCCTAGTTGAAAAAGCGAGAGGGACGGAACTCGGCCAGCTCGGGCACGTCGCGCCCATGCACCAGCTCCGCTGTCACGGCCTCGCCGATGAAGGCGCCAAGGGTGACGCCGCTATGCGTCACAGTCACGTAGTAGTCCTTGAGAGCGGGATGGGGCCCGATGGCGGAAAGCCCGTCGCGCGGGATGGGACGAATGGCGGTCCGAACCGCTTCCACATGCACGCCCTTGAGCGCCGGCATCAATTCCGTGACGCGCGCCAGCAATTGCTGGGCGGCCGGGTGCGATGGCACCGGATCGGCATCGGCGGGTACGGTCTTGTCGATATCATTGGCGCGCAGGAGAATGCGCCCTGCCCCATCGGGACGGCAATTGACCAGCGGCGTGCGCAGGCCGTGGCGCAGGCTCGTGTCACAACTGACGGTATAGGCGATCAGCCCGACCGTGGGGGCTAGTGGCAATTCATAATCCGGTACGCCGACCACCTCGTTGGCCCATCGGCCGCCGCTATTGACGACAAGATCGGCTTCGATCACCGCGCCCGTGTCCAGGGTTACCCCGCGCGCCGCGTTGTCGCGGACGACGAGCCCGGTGACCTTGCCATAGACCAGTTCCAGTCCGTGCCTGGCGATGCCTGCCTGCACCATGGCACCAGCGTAAACCGGAGCATCGAGCCAGCCGTCCTCGGGATAGTAGATCGCACCGGTCTCGTTGAATGTGCTCAGGTCGACATCGGGTTCGAGTTCGGCCAGCGTCTGGCGATCGATGGTTTCAGCCGGATAGCCCCACTGTTTGAGCCGCTCCAGCTTGTCGAAATCGCCCTCATCGAAGCCCGCGGCCTCGGCACCGGCGTCCTGCCACTGCACCACGCCCGGACGATGCAGCCAGTTGGCGCCCGCAAATTCCTCGGCGACACGGCGATGCGAGCGGACCCCGGCCATATTGAGTTCGAAATAGGCCTTGGAGGTCAGCTTCTCGCAGGCATTGACCCAGGCATAGCTCGTCGACGAGGTGCCGCTGCCCACCCGATTGGCTTCTACCAGGACGACTTCTGCCCCCGCTTCCGCCATGCGGAAGGCGATGGATGAACCGATGATCCCGGCTCCGACGACAATGACTTTCATGCTCTCGATCCTTATTCTTCTGCCCAGACGCGACCCAGCTCAGCCAGCATCAGCGGCCAGCAGCGAATGCCTTCGCGGATGCTTTGGATCGCATAGGATTCGTTGGGCGCGTGGACGCCGTCGGCCGGCAGGCTGAAGCCGAACATCAGCGTATCGATGCCAAGCTCGGTCCGAATGGTGGAGGTAATGGGCGACGTGCCGCCGCTACGCACCCGGACCGGGGTTTGCCCGGTTACGTCACGGAGCACCCGATCGGCCGCAATCACCAGAGGGCTGTCCTCGGCCAAATTATAGGCCGGTGCGCCATTGCGATCCGAAGTGATGTCGAGGCTGGTGCCAACAGGCTTGTGTGCCTCAAGATGCGCGATGACGGCATTCGCAGCGATCTGGGGATCCTGGCCCGGCACCAGACGAATGGTAATTTTTGCGTGGGCCTCATTGGGAATGACGGTCTTGGAGCCTGGGCCGGTATAGCCACCCCAGATACCGTTGAGCTCAAGAGTGGGCATGAGCATCAGCCGTTCAACGGCCGAATATTCCGGATAGCCGTGCGGCACGCCGCCAAAGCTGGCGAAGAATTCGTCTTCGTCCATGCCCAGTTCGGCGACATGGCGACGGGCCTCAGTGCTGGGCAGCGAAGCCTCGGGCAGAAAGCCGTCAACGACCACGCGGCCTTCCGCATCATGCAGGGACGACAGCAGGCGCGTCATATCGTGCAAGGCGTTGCGGGTGGTGCCGCCATAACGGCCCGAATGCAGGTCGCGCACGGCCGAGGTCTTGAGCGTAACTTCCAGGGCGTTGACGCCACGGCAGCCGACATTGATGGCTGGCCAGAACCCGTTTCGCCCGCCATCGGCAGAGAGGACCATGTCCCCCTGCAACAGGTCGCGATAGCGTTCGAAAATCACCGGCAGCGTCACGGCGCCGACCTCTTCCTCACCCTCGAACAGGCAACGGACATTGAATGGAAAGCCGCCCTCGATCGCCAGATAGGCCGCGAGGCTTTCGATGGCGATGGTCGAGGAACCCTTGTTATCCGAGGCGCCACGGCCGTAAAGGCGGTCGCCTTTCTGGGTCAGGACGAACGGATCGGTCTCCCAGGCCGACAGCGGATCGGGCGGCTGGACGTCATAGTGGCCATAAACGATCAGCGTCGGCTTGCCGGGGGCATGCAGCCAATCGGCATAGACCGCCTTGTGACCACCACCGTCCAGCAGTTGGATGTTCTCCATGCCGATTTCGCCCATGCGACGGAGCAGAAACTCGCGCGCGCCCTGCATGCCTGCCTCGAAAGCGGGATCGGCGCTGACGCTGGCACAGGCGACATATTCTGCCAGCCGGCCAATGATGGCATCGAGCTGAGTTTCCAAGTGATCGGCAACACGTACGGTCATGAGCGGTCTAGTCCTTGAAGTTTCGATTAGTTGGCGCGTGGGTCCAGCGCATCACGCAGGCCATCACCGAGCAGGTTGAAGCCCAGGACGACGAGAAAGATCGCGCCGCCGGGAAAGATCGACATCCACGGAGCCTGGGTCATGAAATTCTTGGCGGTATTGAGCATCGATCCCCAGGAGGGGTTGGGTGGCTGTTGCCCGAGCCCCAGAAACGACAGGCTGGCTTCGGCAATGATCGCCGTGGCGACGGTGATCGTCGCCTGCACCACGATGGGGGACATCACATTGGGCAGGATGTAGCGGATGATGATCAGGAAGTGCGGCAGGCCGATCGCGTGCGCGCCCTCGACATAGTCCTCGGTCTTGACCGCGAGCACCTGCCCTCGGGTCAAGCGGACGAAGATCGGCGTTGCCGCGATGCCGATGGCGAACATGGCATTGGTCAGGCTGGGGCCAAGAGTTGCCGCCAGGGCAATCGCCAGGATCAGCGACGGAATGGCCAGCAAGGCTTCGATCACCCGCGAGATCGTGCCATCGACCAAGCCACCAAAATAGCCGGCAAGCAATCCCAATGGCACGCCGATTGCCAGCGCAATGGAAACCGAAACCACGCCCGCCATCAGCGACGCACGGGCGCCGTAAAGCAGCCGGCTGTAGATATCGCGGCCAATTTCATCGGTGCCCAGGATGAAGTTGGCCGAGGGTGGCTTGCGAACATCGGTGAAGGCGGTGGCGAATGGATCGTGGGTGGCGAAAACAGGAGCAAAAACCGCCAGCACGACGAAAAACAGGACGATGGCGGCGCCGACCAGCGCGCCGCGATTGCTGGCAATCTTGGACAGTGCTCGGAAACGGCGGCGCGGCGCGACGGCCTCGGCTTGGACGGCTACGGTCATTGCGGATGCCTGAGACGGGGATTGATGAGGATGTAGAGCACGTCGGCAAGGATGTTCATGGCGATGAAGCCGATGGCGGTGAACAGCACCACGCCCTGGACCACGGCATAGTCACGGGTAAAAACCGCATCGACGATCAGCTTGCCAAACCCGGGGATGACGAAGATCTGTTCGGTCAGCACGGCGCCGGCCAGAAGATCGCCGAATAGCAGGGTTGCCAGGGTGACGATCGGCATCAGCGCATTACCGAGCGCATGCCGGAGAATGACGGCGCTGCTCAGCAGCCCCTTGGCACGGGCGGTGCGGATATAGTCAGAACTGAGCACGCTCAGCATCGCGCTGCGGGTGTGGCGCATCAAATAGGCCGCGACGGCGGTCGACAGGACAAAGGCCGGCATCAGCATGGTCTTGATCGATAGCCAGAAATCCTGCGTGATCGGCACATATCCCGAGGCAGGCAGCAGCTTCCAGTTCACCGCAACGACCATGATCAGGATGATGCCCAGCCAGAAATTGGGAATCGACATCCCCGATAGGGCAACGGTGTTGGTGGCGTAGTCGACGATCGTGTTCTTGCGCACGGCGGCGATGATGCCGGCAGGAATGCCGATCAGCATCGCCATGATCATCGCCATCGTCGCCAACTGCACCGTGATCGGCAACTTCTGCAGGATCATGTCGGACACGGACAGCCCGGTGCGCAGGGATCGACCAAAATCGCCCTGCAGCACATTGCCGACCCAGGCTAGATATTGGATCGGCACCGGGTCGCCGAGGCGGTATTTATCGCGCAGGAACGCCAGCACCTGCGGGTCGGACTCCTCCGCCATCATCGTCATTATCGGGTCGCCCGGCAGCATGCGCTGCAGACCGAAGATGATCATCGACAGGATGATCAACGTCGGTATGGCGAGCAGGATACGTCGGAGGATGAGCTTGATCATGGAGTCGGACCTGTTTCAGGTCGAGGCGGCGGTAGAACCGCCGCCTCGATATGGATCACTCTTTCGGCTTCACCCCTGCCAGGCGCAACACGCCGTCGGCATAGGAGGCGATACCGTCGAGCTTGGCGCTGTAGGCCCAGGTCCGGGGCGTGTAGTAGAAATACAATGCCGGCAGATCCTGCTGGGCGATTTCCTGCGCCTGGTCATAGAGTGCCTTGCGCTCGGTGACGTCGTTGACGACGCGCGCCTTGTTCAGCAGTTCGGTCAGCTCTTCATTGCAGTAGCCGCCGACATTGCCGGCGCTGCCGCAGGCGAGGTAGCGGTGGAAGTTGCCGTCGGGGTCGATACGACCCGAAGCGCCAAACTGGCTGACGTCGAAATTGCCGGCTTCACGCTCTTCAACATAGGCGGCGAACTCGGTCGGACGCAGGGTGATGTTGAACCCGGCCTCGCTTGCCATCGCCTGAACCAGTTCGAAGAGCTGCTGCATGGCGCTGTTATTGGCGTAGAGGATCTCGAACGAAACCGTCTCATGGCCAGCTTCGGCCATCAACTGCTTGGCGCGCTCGATATCGCGACCGCCGCCATCGAATTTGGGATTGTAGGACCAGGACGCGCTGGAGAAGGGCTGGTAGGCAGGCGGATAGGTGCCGGCGCCCAGAACCTCGTTGAGCACGTTGCGGTCGATGGTCAGATTCAGCGCTTCACGCAGGCGCTTGTCCTGGTTGATCGGGCTATTGGCGCGGTCGCCATTGCCCATGTTGAAGTTGACGCCATAAAAACCAAGGCCGGTGACCAGATCGAACACCAGGTTCGGATCGTTCTTGATGGTCTCCATATCCGACGGCGCCGGGCGCTCGATGATCTGCAGATCGCCCGACTGCAAGTTGGCCAGGCGAACCGTGGTGTCCGGAATCGGGCGGTAGGTCACGGTATCGAAGTGGTAGTTGTCGGCATCCCAGTGGTCGGCAAACTTTTCCATCACGATACGATCGTTCTGGATGCGCTCGACAAACTTGTAGGGACCCGAGCAAACCAGGCCACCTTCGCCGGTGGTCTCGAAGGTCGCAGGCGAGATCAGCATGCCGGCGCGGTCGGTAAGATTGGCGAGGAAGGCGGCATCGGGCGCCTTGAGGGTGATCGCCACCTGATAATCGCCGAGGACATCGACGGAGGCCACCGAGGCCAGCTCGGCCTTGCGGTTGCTTTCCGGCAGGGTCATGGCGCGGCCGAGGTTTGCCTTGACGGCTTCGGCGTTGACCGGCGTGCCATCATGGAACAGCGCATCGTCGCGCAGGGTCATGGTCAGGACGGTATCACCCTCCGACCAGGCCCATTCGCTGACGACACGTGGCACGATGTTCAGCGAGGTGTCGATGTCGAACAGGGTATCGCACATCGGCCCGAAGACCAGGCGGCCAACGAAAGTATTGGCGCGGTGCGGATCGAGAATATCGGGATCGTCCTGCATCGCGATATTGAGGTTGGCGGCAAACGCCGTCGAGCTCAACATCGCTGCAAGAATAGTAGTCAAGGCTAGCTTCTTAAACATCAACGTCTCCTGCTTCACTAATGTCGTCCACTGATGCCGCCGCGAGCCCCTCGCCCGTGGTGTCTTTTTGCGGATCAGAATGAAAATTGGCCTAGGGCTACCTACGTTTGCACCGACTTGGCCGTTTCCTTTTCCCGTTGCCGGGCCCGATAAAGCTCCAGCCGCGTTTTGAGGGCCGGGCTCCGTTCTGCCGGAAATGGCACGCTTGCCCCCGCAGATTGAATTTCCCGCCAGAAGTGACAGGCGACCTGCCGCCCTGCCCCCACCACCTCGAGTTCCGGATGATCGGTCGAGCAACGAAGACGGGCGTGCGGGCACCGGGTGTGAAACAGGCACCCGGTTGGGGGCGCGGTCGGGCTCGGTACGTCGCCCTGCAGCAATTGGCGCGTGCCGCGAGCAGAGGGATCTGAAACCGGGATCGCCTGCAGCAGCGCCGAGGTATAGGGGTGCAACGGCGTCTCGTAGACATCGTCCGCCGAGGCGAGTTCGACGATCTCGCCCAGATACATGACGGCGACGCGGTCGCTCATATGGCGGATGACCGCGAGGTCATGCGCCACGATCAGCAGCGTCAGGCCGAAATTCTGCTTGAGCTCACCTAGTAGATTGACGACCTGGGCCTGGATCGAAACGTCGAGGGCCGAAACCGGCTCGTCACCCACGATCAGCTTCGGCCCGCCCGCCAAGGCCCGGGCAATGCCGACGCGCTGCCGCTGCCCGCCGGAGAATTCATGGGCGTAGCGATCGCTCCAATCAGGGCGCAGGCCGACCGTACGCATCAGGTCGTCCACCCGATCATTCACTTCGCTACCCTTGGCGAGGCGATGCAGGCGGATCGGCTCCGCCAGGATATCCCGAACCGTCATGCGCGGATTGAGCGACGCAAAGGGGTCCTGGAAGATGATCTGCAATTCACTGCGCAAGCGGCGCATCTCACGCTGGCTGAGCGCCGTGATCTCGCGGCCCTCATAGAAGACCTGGCCGGAGGTGGGCTCCAGCAGACGCAGCAGTGCCCGCCCCAAGGTCGACTTGCCACAACCGGATTCCCCGACGATAGCGAAGGTTTCGCCACGGGCGATGGTCAATGACACATCGGAAACCGCATGCACCAGGTTTGATGCGCGCATGAAGCCAGCCGGATGCCCGAAGCGCTTCACCAAGTTGCGCGCTTCAAGAATTGGAACAGACGAGGCGGTCATGCCGTTCTCCCATGCAGTTCGAGCGGGGCATACCAACACGCGACCTGGTGGTTTGGCGCTGCAGTGAAAATGGGCGGCACCTGCTCATGGCAGCGCTGATCGGCGAACGGGCAGCGCGTGGCGAAGCGGCACCCCTTGGGCATCAGTGACAGGGGCGGCACTGAGCCTTCAATCGTCGCCAGCGCGCCCGTCCGGCGGCCGAGCGACGGCACCGAACCAAACAGGCCGAGCGTATAAGGATGCTGTGGGTCGGAGAAAATATCCTCCACGGTCCCGGTCTCAACGATGCGGCCGGCATACATGACCGCGACATGATCTGCGACCTCGGCCACGACGCTGAGGTCGTGGGTGATCAGGATCATCGCCGTGCCGGTTTCCTTTTGCAGCCGGCTGATCAGCGCCAGGATCTGAGCCTGAATGGTAACGTCGAGCGCCGTCGTCGGCTCGTCGGCGATGAGCAGCTTGGGCGAATTCGCCAACGCCATCGCAATCATGGCACGCTGGCGCATGCCGCCGGACATTTGGTGCGGATAGGCGTTCAGCCGCTTTTCCGGCGCTGGAATTCGGACCAGCCGCAGCATTTCCAGCGCCCGCTCATGGGCATCCTGCTTTGACACTCGGCTATGCCGACGAATGCCCTCGATGATTTGCTGCCCCACCGTCATCGACGGGTTGAGCGAGGTCATCGGCTCCTGGAAAATCATCGCCATGCTATTGCCGCGCAGGTCGGCGCGCTGCCGATCCGGCATCGTGAACAGATCCTGCCCCTCGAAGATGGCGCGACCGCTGGCAATACGGGCAGGCGGGGTCGCCAGCAGGCCCATCAGCGCCAGCGACGTGACGCTCTTGCCGCAGCCGGATTCACCCACAAGGCACAGGGTTTGGCCGGGAAAAACCGAAAATGATACGCCATCGATCAGGTGATCCGACCCGGAGGTGGAAAAACTCAGGGAGAAATCCTCGACCGTCAGCAGGGGTTGGGAAGCCGGTTGGGTCATGCTGCTGCCTCGAAGAACCGCGCCGGGCGATAGGGCGCATATTCAGGCGCTGGACGCCCGCTCAGGATTTCATCGCGCAAGGCCAGCCCGATAAAGGCGCTGGTATTGATGCCGCCATGCGTGACCGCCACCCAATAATTTTCGATGCCGGGGATCGGCCCCACACAAGGCAAACCGCCCTTTGGAATGGGCCGAACCGCAATGCGAACGGCCTCCACCGGAACGCCGGCCAGAGACGGCACCAGCGCACCAAGGCGCTCCACCAACGCCTGCGCCGCCGGATGCGCGGGGTTCGGCAGATCGTGCATACCCACGGTTTCGTCCAAGTCATTGGCGCGGAGCAGCAACCGGCCACCACCGTCGGCACGAACATTGAGATTTGGGGTCCGGAGGATTTTGCGGATGGTGGCCGGCAAGGCCGGCGTATAGGCAATGAGGCCCACGGTCGGGGCCAGCGGAACCTGCAAGTCCTCGCAGCCCACCACATCATTCACCCAGCGGCCGGCGCAATTGATCACAACATCGGCCATCAGGCTCTCGCCGGCGGCAGTGGTAACGCCGACGGCGCGGTCACCCTGAACCAGGACCTGCGTCACCCGCGTCTGGGTCCGCACCTCGGCGCCATAACGTCGAACCGCAGCATCCAGCAGCGCCCCGATGAAAACCGGCGCCTCCACATAGCCATCTTCAGGATAATGGATTGCGGCGTGGCCTTCATCGATGGCGGTGTCTGCAAGTTCAGGCTCCAGACGCTTAAGATCGGCCCGCGTCAGCAGCTCGGCCGGATATCCCAGCTCCTGCAGCCGTGACAGCTTGAGCCCAGCACGCCCTCCCGCCTGCCCTTCCAGCTCGGCATGCTGCCACTGGATGGCGCCAGGACGCCGATACCAATCTCCCTGAGCGCCAAACTCTTCGGCGATCGCTGCATGGGCATGGACGCCGGCAAGGTTCAGCCGGAAATGATCATTGGAGTCGACCTTCTCGCAGGCACTGACCCAGGCAAAGCTGACAAGCGACGTGCCGGCGCCAACCCGGCCGGCTTCGAGCAGCAGAACCTGCACGCCGGCCTCAGCCAGACGATAGGCGACCGAAGAGCCGATAACGCCAGCCCCCACCACTATCGCTTTCATCGTCGCCCCCATCACGAGAATGCACTCCAAACGCACAATGCCTGATTATGCATTCATTTCAAGCAAAAATTCGTCACATATGCAAACTGGAGGGCACCGGCGCGAACGACACAAAAAAACCGCCCGCAACAAGCTGCGAGCGGAGGGTCATAAGGGCAGATGATCAGTCCAGATCTTGGGAGCGATTGCCGCCGAGATAGCGCAGGGCCGCCGCACGCTTGTTCTGCAAATGGCGGAACATGATGTCGCTCAGTTCGAGCCCGGCACGACGCTGTAGAGCGTCGAGCATCTGCTCATGCTCCCGCATCGCCTCGCCCCAGCGATCCTTGTGATTTTCGCGGTTTGCGTTGTAGCGCACCCGCTGCAGCCGGCTAGTGAAATTGCCATACGTCACCGCCAGGGCCGCATTGCGCGCGGCGGCGACGATCGCTTGATGGATCTGCTGATTCAGGGAGAAATAAGCTGGAAGATCCCGCCGCATATAGCTGGAATACATATCATAATGGAGTTTTTCGATCTCCGCAATTTCTGCATCCGTTATGCGCTCGCAGGCTAGGCGACCAGCGACCGCTTCCAGGCCACCCATCACCTCAAACATTTCGCGGATGTCATTCTCATTATAGACCCGCACGCGCGCACCGCGATTAGGCAAGAGCTCCACCAGCCCTTCGGCCGCCAGAACCTTGAGCGCCTCGCGCAGGGGCGTCCGCGACACCCCCATGGTTTCGCACAACAGTCGCTCGGGAATGCGCGCGCCATCAGGCAGACTGCCCTCGATCAGGTAATGCCGCAGGCTAGCCAGGATTTCCTCGTGCAGCGACCCTCCAGCAGACCGCAGGGCACCCTCCTCGCCCGCCTCCGCCACACCGCCCATTTCGGCCATTCCGCCCGCCCCCAACTTAGGTAGTCCGCACTCTACCACTCGAAAAGATCGAATACAAATCCATTGTACTGCCCCGAAAATGAATGCAAAATGCGGACCAAGGATTCACTTCAAGGCAATCAGGCGGCAGATGACACTTCATTTTGGACAGCACTTCCTGCAAATCCCAGGCCCAAGCCAGGTCCCTGACCGGGTTCTTCGTGCCATCAGCATGCCGGTCATCGACCACCGGGGACCCGAATTTGCCGATCTTGCCAAGACGGTCCTCACCGGCAGCCAGCGCATTTTCGGAACCCAACACCCGGTTCTGATCTTCCCCTCCTCGGGCACCGGCGCCTGGGAAGCAGCCATCGTCAACACATTGAGCCACGGCGACCGTGTACTCATGGTTGAGACCGGACACTTCGCCACCCAATGGCGCAAGCTTGCCACGAAATGGGGCGTGGAAGTCGAGTTTATCCCTGGCGATTGGCGGGACTGGGCCGATCCCGAGGTCATTCGCGAGCATTTGGCTAAGGATCGAGAGCATCACATCAAGGCGGTGATGGTGGTCCACAACGAGACCTCGACCGGCGTCGCCAGCCCAATCGCCGCGATCCGCGCAGCGATCGACGCGGAGGACCATCCGGCACTGCTGATGGTCGACGCGATCTCGTCGCTGGGCTCCCTGCCCTATGAGCACGACAATTGGGGCGTCGACGTCACCGTCACCTGCTCGCAAAAGGGCCTCATGCTGCCACCCGGCCTGAGTCTGGTCGCCCTGTCTCCCAAGGCCATCGAGGCAGCGAGGACGGGCGGGATGCCCCGATCCTATTGGGACTGGTCCGAAATGATCGAGTTCAATCGAACCGGCTATTTCCCCTACACCCCCGCTACCAACCTGCTTTACGGTTTGCGGGAGGCCATTGCCCTGCTCGAAGGCGAAGGCATGGCCAATGTCTTTATCCGCCATGACCGCCTTGCGTCCGCCGCCCGCGCCGCGGTGCAGGCATGGGGTCTGGAAGTGCTCTGCACCAATGACCATGCTTATTCCTCCGTGCTGACGGCGGTCCTCTTGCCTGAGGGTCACGACGCCGATGCGTTGCGGGCCCACGTGCTGGAGCATTACAATCTTTCTCTCGGCCAGGGACTGACGAAGCTGAAAGGCAAGATTTTCCGCATTGGCCACCTGGGACAATGCAACGACCTGACCCTGCTTGCGACGCTCTCCGGCATCGAGATGGGCCTGAAGGGCACGGAAATCCCCTTCCAGCGAGGCGGCGTCCAGGCAGCGATGGATGTGCTGGGCAGATAGGCAACGGCCCGGCATTGTCCAGCCAGGTGAGGCAAACGATTGGGCGCAGGGCTGAGTAGCACTTACTCCGCCTTGCGCACTCGCGAGGTCACCGAACAGGCGGCAGCTCAAGACCAAGGAGGGCGGGATCAGTGACGACCATGTGGGCGTAGATGGGGAGCGGGCCGCTGCGCCAAGGCGGTAACGTCTTATCAAATGGCCATTCCAACACTGGCCAGCGCCGGCCAAATACGCAATGATCCGCCATGCGTGCATCGTCCCGCATCTGGGACGATGCAAGTATTTCCAGTCAACCGGAGGGCCGGCATCGACGTTAAGTTGAATATGTCCAGCCTAAAATTGACCTACAAGAAATTATTCTTGTCTTGCCAAAATTACTCCGAATACATCCGCCTTCGCCTGAAGCAAGCCGACTTGGAGATTTTTCATGAAATTGTCAACATCAAGCATTTGCATTGCCCTTCTGCTGAGCACTGGCGCAGTTAATGCACAGCAAGCTGCGGCACCAGCCGAAGTGCAGCCGTTCAAGGCCGGCATGCCAGTGGGTGTGACCAGCCGCGACGGGGTCTACACCCCGGCTTCTGACAATGTAAAAATGTACGGCGCCCTGGTGAGCACCGAGAGCTGTTCCTACGATGCTGAACGAAACCTCATTGTGGCCCTCAACCGAGGTGCGCCGCAGGACAGATTCCCCAATGATGCCTTTGTGTCCCTGATCAATCATGATGGTTCGGTGCATACGCCCCGCTGGATCGGGGCCAATCGCAACGGCCTGGTGCTCAATGAGCCATTCGGCAGCGACATCGTGAACGGCACGCTCTACGCCGCCGATAGCGATGGTGGCACTGCTGACGGGGTAGCACGAACTGTCGTCATCCGCATGTTCGACATGGCAACCGGCGCGCCTTCGGGCGAAATTCCGGTGCCCGAAGTGGCGTGGTTCAACGACATCGAAGTCGCCGACGACGGCACGATCTATGCGTCCCAGACCGGCGGCGGCAAGGCCGAAGATCCGATGCGCATCTACAAGATTACCCCGGATGGCACGGCCAGCGTCTTTCTTGACGGCGCGCCGCTGGCATCGCCCAACGGTGTGGGGATCGATGGCGACGGCAATATTGTCGTGGTCAATATCGGCGACGATGCGGTGCTGACGTTTTCGCCCGAAGGCGAGTTGCTCAATACCGAGCATGCCGCCCAACCCGGCAGCGATGGCCTCGTGATCATGGCCGACGGCACCAAATATGTCAGCAGCGTCACGCAGGGCGGCATTTCCAAGATCGTCCCGGGACAGCCGGCCGAGCTTATCGCCACCGGCGTGCCGAGCGCCGCCTCGATGTGCTACGACGCCGAGGCCAACCAGTTGGTGATCCCGCTCAACAACAATAACGGACTGGCTTTCCTCAAGCTGGACTGATCGCAGGTCTGAACAGGCCTTCGTGCTGAAAACGCGCGGATTGCTGGCGGCGACGCCCGCAATCCGCGCGGCCCAGAATCAGCAAATTCAACCTCAAAATCCGCTCCGGTGGACGGTTGTGATCGCGTCTGCCTTCCCCCGGCGCGACAAATAGGCATAGACTCACGCTAATCGTCGAAACGCAGTTCCGGCGGTGGGAGATGTCTGAATTGTTTAGTTTTACTGGGCGCGATGCCCGCCTCGCCGGGTTTTTCATCCGGACTGTTTTTTGCCTGTCGTTTTTAATCGCGTCACTGGCCCATGCTGCTGACTACGAATATGGGGAGCATCCGCCCGCACTCAGCGAGCGGCTGACGCCAGATGTGGTCAGCAAGGTTTTTCCCGAAGCCGACCGCACCGAATTGCTGGACGATGAGGGGCCGCTGTCGGCAGCCGCCTATCAGGGCGATGAACTGCTCGGCTATATCTTTTCGACGCTGGATATCGTGCGGGCTCATGGTTATTCGGGCACGCCATTCGATGTCATCGCGGGTGTTGGCCTGGATGGACGGGTGACCGGCGCGGTCAGCCTGTTTCACCGTGAGCCCCTGATCATCGAGGATGACCGGCTCATCGCGCTGACGGATAAATTTCTGACCGCCACAGCGGGCATGTCCTCACGTACCGGGGCTGCGGACGGCCCCAAGCCGGAATTCCTTGCCGGGGTGACGACCTCTGGCCGGGCCTTCCGTAATGCGATCCGAGATAGTGCCCGCGTCGTGCTCAGCGCGCGGCTCGGCCGGCCGGTGATTACCCAGCCCACGCTCGACATCGATAGTTTCGCGCCGATGGACCACAACGCCCTGCTCGCCGATGGCTCCATCGCGTCGATGACCATCACCAATGCCGATCTCGCCCAGGCGATGGAACAGGCCGGGGCGGCAGCAATGACGCCCGAGATTACTCCGCGCGGTGGACCTGATGAGGTTTATCTGCAACTGCGCGCTGGCCTTGCCACGCCTGCCATGATCGGCCGGAATGCCGCCGGCCGGGGCAGCCACGACTTGATCTTCGCCGACTTCCCCCCGGGGTCTCAGGCCATTTTTCTGGCCTCCAATGGCCGCTATGATTTCCTGGGCTATAAATTCCAGAACCGCTCCAGCGGCTTCCACTTGGAGCGCTTGCGCATCCTACAGGGCGACCGCAGCTTCGAGTTCGACAAATCCAGTTTCATGCGGGCCGGAATTCGGCTGGGCAAGGTCAGCGGCATGGTGCTGTTGCCGCCCGATAGCGGTTTCGACCCGCTGGCGCCTTGGGGCGTCGAGATTCTGGTTCATGCCACCGACGCTGCTACCGGCGCCACCGCGACCATCGCGCTGCCCGTGCTGGACTATCAATTGCCCCCCCGCCACATCCTGATGCCCGAACCGGACCCGGTTCCGGCCTGGGTCGAGGCCTGGGAGCATAGTCGGACCGAAGTGATCATCCTGGGCGTGGCTCTGCTGGCGCTGACGGGAATTCTGGCGTTCCAGTCGGTATTGTCGCGTTACCGGCGTTTGCATCGCTGGGTTCGCACCGGTTTCCTAGTGTTCACGCTGGTCTGGCTGGGCTGGGGTGTCGGCGCGCAACTCTCCATCGTGCATGTCATCAACTATCTCAAAGCGCCGTTCCAGAATCTGGATATCGGCTTCTATCTGGCCGAACCGCTGATCGTGATGATTTCGATCTATACGGCCATTTCGCTGCTGCTTATTGGGCGCGGGGTGTTTTGCGGCTGGCTTTGCCCATTCGGGGCCTTGCAGGAATTGCTGGCCCAGGCGGCCCGCCTGCTCCGCCTGCCGCAATGGAATCCCAGCGCCAAGCTGCAAGGCAGGCTGTGGTGGGGGAAATATGTGTCCTTCGCCGTGGTTGTCGGCTTGGCGTTCCTGGCGCCCACTGCGGGTTCGGTCGCCGCCGACATCGAGCCATTCAAGACGGCAATTTCCACCCACTTTGTCCGCGCCCTGCCCTATGTGCTTTACGCGGTGGTGCTGTTGTCCATCGGCTTGTTTACCGAACGGGCGTTTTGCCGTTTCCTTTGCCCGCTTGGCGGCGCCTTGGCGATCCTCGACCGGCTGCATTTGCTGACCTTGCTCAAGCGCCGCCCGGAATGCGGCAGCCCCTGCAAATTATGCGAACGCAGTTGCCCGGTGCGTGCGATCGAGCCGACCGGCAAGATCAACATGGCCGAGTGTTTCCAATGCCTGGATTGTCAGGTGGAATATTACGACGACCATCGCTGCCCGCCGCTGGCCAAGCAGCGCAAGCAGCGTGAGCGCTCCAGCGCCGCCCAGCGTCCGAATGTTCCGGTTTTCACGCGCAATGCGGTGGCTAAATGATGAGCGGAACCTCCTCGCGCCCCGGCGCTCCGTCGAAATACTCGCGTCGGCAGGCCCTCAAGGTGCTGGCGGCGACGCTGGCCGTGCCGGTCGGCATTGCCGGCCTCAGCCGGCTCGGCGAGCAACCTTCATTCCAGACCTGGCAAGGCGAGTCGCTGGGCGGCCCGGCCAGCCTGACGCTGTGGCACCCCAATGCCGCCTTTGCCCATTCGACAATCGCCCGGATGCGGAGCGAGGTCGAACGGCTGGAAGGGGTATTCAGCCTGTTCCGCCATGACAGCGAAATTTCCCGGCTCAACCACAATGGCCGGCTGCTCACGCCCTCGCCCGATCTGGTGGCGGTTCTGGAGGCTGCGCGCGAGATTGCCGCTGCGAGCCATGGCGCCTTCGATCCGACGGTCCAGCCGCTCTGGCGGGTCTATAGTGAGCATTTCCGCAAGCAACCGGAGTTGGTCGCGGGGCCGCCTGCTGCGATCATCGAAGCGGCGCGCGCGTTGGTGGACTATCGCCAGCTCGAGATCGGCCCAAGGCAGCTACGATTCGCCAAGCCCGGCATGGCCGTGACGCTCAACGGCATCGCCCAGGGCTATATTACTGATCGGATCGCCGATTTACTGCAGCAGGAAGGCTTCGATAACAGCATGGTGGACGTGGGCGAAACCCGTGCCATCGGCGGGCGGCCGGAGGGTGGCGCCTGGTTGATCGCCCTCAAAAACCCACGCAATACCCTGGAAATCAATCGCACCATCAGCATCGCCAATGAAGCGCTGGCTGTTTCGGGCGGCTATGGTCAGCATTTCCCCGGGTCGGACCTGCACCATATCTTCGATCCGGCCAGCGGGCGCAGCGCCCAGCGTCTGCTGGAGGTCAGCGTAGTTGCCCCGCGCGCCATGCTCGCCGATGCCCTGTCCACAGCCATTTTTGTTTCGGGTGAAGCTGCGGCCCAGCCGCTGCTGGCGCTCTATCCCGAGACTCGGGCCATGCTGACGCGCCGCGATGGCACCAGTGCGTAGCCCGCAGCCGTTTTGGGCGCGCTTTGATCGTCCGGCATGCTCCAAACCTGTCCTGTGGCCGTCGACTCAGCCTCCGGACCGGCCGACGTCTCGAACCCCGGAAAGGCTTTTAGACATTCGTATGACTTTTGCCCATTCTTGCTTGCCATCCACGTCATTTTTTGTAACAACTATCGTGGTTTAGGACGAATTTTCTAGTTTTTGAACCACCAAGTTTAAAAGGGAAGGTATTGCAATAATGCCTCAATCCAAACGTCGCTTCCTCGCTGCCGTTGTTGTGTTTTCATTGTGTTCGTCACCATTGTTGGCGCAGCCGCTTGAGATAGACGGCACCTACGGAACAGCGGCTGGTTGCGCGATCATAAATGGCGAGCGTTCCATTCCAGATGGCAAGGTTAGAGCCCTGGGAGCAGAGAAGGCCCTCGTTGATGAGGCCATTTGTACCATTACTGGGTTGACCGATCCGGTTGCCGAAGATGGCAAGACGGTCTGGGATGCCAATGTCGTGTGCGAGGCCGGCCATGAAGAGGCCGAGAGCGGTACGCTGCGCATTTCGCTGCAGGACGACAAGCAGTCCGTTGACATCAAGGTGCTGGATGGCGCCGGCCCCAAGGGGAAGCTGAACCTCTGCCCTTGAGGGCGGAGCCAATTTCTACCGATAATATTATGCGTTGTTGAGGAGCGCTGAATGAGCAGCAAAGAAGATAACAACAAAGAATTTGGCGAAGGTCAGCCGATCTGCCGTTTGGCTGCTGGCTTTGGCCGGCGCGCCGTTCTTCAGGGCATGGTCGCCGTTGGCGGCATTGCCGTCGCTGGTCCCGCTTTCGCCCAGGCCGACAACGAGCTGGCGCCGCAGGTTGGCGACTTCATCACGATCCGTGAAGATGGCCGCCGCCTGACCGTCAAGGAACTGCGCGCAGGCACCAGCCCGAAGACGGCTTATGCGGTGTCGCCCGAAGGCGTTGTCCGTAACGGCGATTACATGCACACCCTGCTGGCCATCAAGTTCAACGACAGCGATTTGACCGACGAGGCCAAGGCTGCTGCAGCTGAAGGGGTGTTTGTCTATTCCGCGATCTGTACGCATGCCGGCTGTGAAGTGACCGGCTGGCTTCGCGAAGAGAAAAATCTCGAGTGCCCGTGCCATGGCTCGCACTTCGACCCAAAAAACAACGGTTCAGTCGTGTTTGGGCCTGCCAGTAGAAAACTACCCCAGCTTGGTCTGGAAATAGTTGATGGCGAGATCGTGGTTGCTTCAGTCTTCGACTCACGAGTCGGCGGCGACGAGACGATGTGATTTAATTTTTAGATTGGGAGGCAATAGTATGAGACGGAATTCTCTGCTGCAATCAAGCCTGATTGCACTCAGCATGGCTTTGGCCATTGGCGCGCCGATGGCCGCTGACACGACGGCCGAGCGCCTGCTCGCCGCCGGCAACGAGGCCGAAGACGCCAACTGGCTGATGGTTCACCGGACCTATGACAGCCATCGCTTCAGCCCGCTGAAGGAAATCAACACGGACACCGTCAAGGATTTGACGCTCGCGTTCGTGACCACGTTCGACAACGCCTCGCGCGGTGGTCGTTATGCCAGCGCTCGCAACGAGGGTACGCCCCTGGTTGAAGACGGCTTCATGTATGTGCAGTCCGGCTGGTCCGTGGTGTACAAAGTGGACGTTCGCGACGGCAAGGTCGGCAAGATCATCTGGAAGTATGATCCGGAAGTCGACCGTGAGTGGATTTCGGACGCGACCTGCTGCGGTGCAGAAAACCGCGGTATCGGCCTGTGGAACGGCGATGTTATCGGCCTGACCATGGACGGACGCGTCTTCTCGCTCAGCAAGGAAAGCGGCGAAGTGAACTGGGAGGTGCAGCGCGCCGACCAGGAGCGTGCCGAGAGCTTTACCGGCGCACCGCTGATCGTGGGTGACACCGCAGTCTACGGTCCGGCAGGTGGCGAATATGGTATTCGCGGCTGGCTTGAGGCCCTGGATCTGAATACCGGCGAGCCGGTATGGCGGACTCACCTCGTCCCCGGACCTGGCGAGCCAGGCTTTGATACCTGGGAAGGTCGTGACTGGGAGACTGGCGGCGCCTCGATCTGGCAGACCGGCAGCTATGACCCGGAAACCGGCATGATGTATTGGGGCACCGGTAACCCGGCGCCGCAGATTGACGCCGAATACCGTCCTGGCGACAACCTCTATGCGTCCAGCATCGTGGCGATCAGTTCCAAGGACGGCGCCATCGACTGGCACTACCAGTTCACGCCGAACGACCCGTATGACTATGACGAAGTTGGTGACAACCAGCTGATCGACGTCGTCGGTGAAGACGGCAAGACCAGCAAGATGGTGGTTCGTGCGGCCCGTAACGGCTTCATGTACGGTTTCGACCGTCTGGACGGCAAGCTGAGCTATGCCGAGCAGTATGTTGAAGACGTCTCCTGGACCACTGGCATTGACCTCGAAACCGGCAAGCCCAACGAGTACGATCCTGCAGCCCGTCTGCAGAAGTACATTGCTGGTACCGTCGGTTCGCGTGCTGGCGACGTCGGCATCTACTGCCCGACGCTCGGCGGCGGCAAGAACTGGCAGCCTGCTGCGTACAACCCGGGTGTGAACCTGCTGTACGTGACGTCGGCTGAAGGTTGCTCGGCTTACGTGCCTGAAGAGTCGCCGAATCCGACCATTACCGGTGGCGAATACGACGTCGTGGCCGCACAGCGTGAATGGAACGGGCGTCTGCCTGCTCCTGAAGGCACGGTCATGCCGGAAGTGTTCAACGGTGGTTCGGTCATCGCGATCGACCCGGTTACCGGTGAAACGGTCAGCAAGGTCACCATGCCGCGTCGTCTGAACGGCATGCTGGCAACCGGTGGCGACCTCGTTTTCGGTTCGGGCACGGACGGCTACATCACTGCCTATGACGCCAAGTCGCTGGAAGTGGTGTGGAAGTTCAACGTCGGCACCTCGCTGGCTGGCCCGCCGATGAGCTACGCAGTGGATGGCAAGCAGTACATCGCTGTGCTGGCTGGTGCTGCTCCGTCTGCCGCAGATCGTGGCGTCTATCCGCCGTCCGCGTTCTTCGTGCCGACCGATCAGCTCTACGTCTTCGCGATCAACTAAGTTATCGAAGGTGGGCCCCAATGGGGCCCACCTTTACCTCACGCTGTGGGAGGCCTTTAGCGCTCGTTGAGATACGTATCCTCCCAGATCCACGGAGGCGTAAATTCATCCGCGGCCCACAAACCTACCCTGTTCGACTTTGCCTCTTCCTCAAGCCGCACATACTCATCAGACTGGTCGGGAAATGCCATGGCCATACCTTGACGAACCAGCTCAGCGGCGAGATCCAGGTCGCCAATAGTGCACCGGCCAAAGCGCAGCACGCGGCGGCGCAAGTGCGGATCGCGGACCTGCTCGCAGCTTACGGTCTCGTTTTCGATCAGGCCCTGCAGCGACTGCAAGGCCTCCAAGCCACAGCCAAATTTTTGGCCATCATTGGTACACCACTGAATTCTAAGGGGCGCATCGACTCCAAACAGCGCGAAGACCACGCCGTTCACAGCCACATGATCCCCTTCAACCGCGACGGCGGGTCCGACTTCCGTCTTCAGGGGCGCGCTTAATATCCCTTGGGCATATGTGGCTCCAACCAGCGCCGAATATAGAAAAGCCAAACATGCGACCCGTTTCATTTGTATTCTCCGCAATTCTTCAAAAACTTCGCTCTGCTCAATATGCATCGGCAATTGCCGCTTCGGTCTTGGCGCTGAGCCTCTCGGCCGCCGTACAGGCCCAGGAAACAGCGCCCTTCCCGCCCGATTTCCGCACCTTGGGCATCGGGCAGAATGCTGCGGACATTACCACTGAAGGGTATGACCGCTTTGCCTGCGGCAACAATGGCAATCTGTCGCTGCAAGCCTTATCCGGTTGGGCGGAGTATGCAAAATGCGCGGCTGACGAGAACGGGCTGCATGAAGTTGTTGTCGAATTCGGCAACAGCACCGAGCGCCTGTCCCAGCTGTTTCATGACCAATATGACGAAGAGCTCTGGCTGCAGCCCTTCGGCGGCACGCGGGTCGCCAATTTTCCCGTGGTGATGTCCCTGCTGTTTGACGAGAATGGCGTGTCGCGGGGGTTCCGTGCGGTGACCGATTCACGCGCTGAAACGCGCGACCGCTCGAAGGCCTATTTGCTGCGCTTCCGGGTGTATTCGCATTATGGCAGCGAAGGCTGGGACTGCGACAGCTTCGAACCACGCTTCGGGCGCACGCCGGTGGGCACCAACTACGTCGATGACATCTGCACCAAGTCCGTCGACGGCAAATTTGTGCGCGTCCAGGGCCATGCCTTCCGCAAGCCGGGCCAGACCGGTGTCGATCTCACCGGCCAGTTCGCCCCAGGCCAGTTTGAAAGCTCGACGCGGTGGGAAGCTTGGGATGCGTCCTATCCTCGCGTCGAGGAGAAAGCCCAGCAATGACCCTGGCACGCAGGACAGCACTGGGCGCGTTCGCGACGCTGCTCCTTCTCGCCCAGGGCACGGGCATGGCCAGTGCCGATCCGTTGCAGGATTTCCTGGCCGGGACGACGACGCGCTGCGTAGCCTGTGACTTTACCGGCGCAGATCTGGGTGGCGCCAATCTGTCCGAGGGCGATTTCACCGACTCCATCTTCGATGGTCTCGATCTGAGTGGGAAAAATCTGGCAAATTCCGGTTTCTATCGGGCCAGCATGCAGGGCGTGAATTTGCAGGGCGCAAACCTGACCCATACCGATTTCACCGAAGCCAATTTGACCGGCGCCAATTTGCAGAAGACCACGGTCGATCAGGTGATCTTCTTCCGGACCAAGCTGTCAAACGCGGTTCTCGATGGCGCAGTCGGGCTGGGTGCGGTGTTTCGCCGTGCCGTTATGACCGGTGCCACGCTCAAGAACGCTGAATTGCCGTTCAGCCAATATGAGAACGCGCGCCTGAGCGGCGTTGATGCCTCTGGTGCCGATCTGAAAGGCTCGACCTTTCATGGCGTTACCATGCAGCGCTTCAACCTGCAGGGTGGCAGCGTAGAGGGCGGTGACCTGTCGGAGATCAATGCCCGCAACAGCAACTTCGCCGGAGCCACCTTGAAGGGTGCCGACATGCTGCGCGCCGATCTGGTAAACTCCGACCTGTCCAATGCCGATCTGAGCGGAACAAGGCTGCTTGCGGCGAATCTCCGCGACACGAATATTGAAGGCACGAATTTCAGTGGCGCCCTTATGCCGGACGCCTCCTGGCACGACTAAAAAATGGAGATATGCCGACCTAAGACACACCAATAAATTTGTAAAAAACACAATTCCGACGACGCGCTGGGTTGCGCAAAGCGAACAGCGCCAAAAAAATTAGCAATTGTTCACTCAGGGAAGAGGACACACGACGATGAAGATTTGGAATTCACTCAAGGCAGCCGCTATTTTTACCTGCCTGATTTCCGTCCCCGGCACGGCTTTGGCCGAAGGTAACCTGGCATCGAATGCGACCCGCCTGCCTGATCTGGAAATCAACTCCACTGACCTGACCTTCTCGCAAACCACCTTCGAGCTGGAAACCGGCAAGTATTACCGCTGGCGCATCGTCCATGATGGCGGCGAAGAGCTGGCAGTGATCGCACCGGGCCTGTTCCGCAATTCCTGGATCAACCAGGTGATCATCAACGATCTCGAAATCACCCCTTATGGCCTGCACAGCGTCGAATTCGACGACGAAGGCATCGTCGACATCTGGTTCGTTCCGGTCCGCCCGGGCGAGTATCAGTTCTCGGCTGACGGCTATGAGAGCCGTGGGTTGGTCGGCAAGTTCATCGTGAAATAGCCATGAAGCTAAAATCCCTTATCACCCTCGTCGGCATGACGTTGGCCATGATTGTTCCCGCCCAGGCGGCGGGAACTAATCTCATTTTCGTGTCTAACGAAAAGAGCCATGAAGTTGTCGTGCTCAATCCTGATTACGAGATCGTCAAGCGGATCGAGACCTCGCGTCGTCCGCGCGACATGCATTTCAACGCCGACCGCACCCTGCTCTACGTGGCGTGCGGCGACGACGACATCATTGATATCATCGATGTTGAAACCCTCGAAGTGGTGGACAGCATTCCGACCGGGCCGAGCCCGGAAGTGTTTGCCTTCTCACCCGACGAATCGCGCATCTACGTCTCGAACGAAGAAGATTCGCGGCTTGAAGTGATCGATGCGGCGACCCGCATTTCGATTGCCGATATTCCCACTGGCGCCGAGCCGGAAGGTGTTATCGCCACGGCCGACAACACCACGGTTTACGTGACGTCGGAAGTTGCGGACATGATCCACGTCATTGACGTGGCGACCAATGCGGTCATCAAGAATATCCTGGTGGGCACCCGTCCGCGTCGCTTCGCCATGACCCCGGACGATACCGAGCTGTGGGTGTCGGCTGAGCTGTCGAGCGAGGTCTATGTGATCGATCGCGCCACCAACGAAATCAAGGACGTGCTGGAATATATCCCGCCCGGTTTCCGCCTTGAAGACGTGACCCCGGTGGGCATCGAGATCACCAAGGATGGCAGCAAGGCGCTGGTCAGCCTGGGTCGCGCCAACCACATCGCCATTGTGGATGTCGCCACCAAAGAAGTGATCGAATATGTGCTCGTCGGCCGGCGCGCCTGGTCGGTGGCGCTCAATCACGATGACTCCATCGCGATTGTGGCCAATGGCCTGTCGGATGACATCACCATCGTTGATATGGCCACCATGAAGGCGGTGAAATCGGTTCCCGTTGGACGGGTTCCGCACACTGTGTTGATCGATGATTAGGCCCCTGGCAGCCCTTGGGTTTTCTCTGTTGGTGTCGACGGCTTTGGCCGCCGACATCAGCATTGGCTACCTGTCGCTCGAGAACGATCCGCGCTATTCCGAAGACTATGTCTATGCGCGGATCGAACTCCATCCCACCGGTGACGCGCTCAAGGGCGCGGAACTGGGATTGCTCGATTCCCAGATGCTGGCCGAGGCAACCGGCAACAGCTTTGTGCTCGATGCAGAGAAGGCCGGCGATGTCGACGGGCTGCTGGCCAAGGTTGAGGCCATGGCCGCAGCCGGGACGCAGTTTGTCATTCTCGACCTGCCCGGCGAAACGGTCGACCAATTGGCCAGTGCCAGCCGCGATCTACCGGTGACGCTGGTCAATGCGACCGCGCCAGACGATGTCCTGCGCGGTCGTTGTTATCCCAACCTGCTGCATACTGCGGCATCCGACCGGATGACCGCCGACGCCATGGTGCAGTACCTGCGGAGCAACAACTGGACCAAGGTGCTGCTGCTGGTTGGCGAACAGCCTCGTGACGCCCAGATCGCCGACAGCTTCCGCCAGTCGGCCGAGCGCTATCGCTTGGACATCGTGGACCAGCGTCCCTTCTCGCTCAGCACCAATCCGGAGAGCCGCGAGGAGAACAATACCCGCCTGCTGACCGGCGGTGCGGATTATGACGTCATCTACCTCGCCGATAGCGATGGCGAGTATGGCCGGTACCTGCCCTATGCGACGCAATTGCCGCGCCCCGTCCTGGGCTCCACCGGGCTTGTCGCCACCGAATGGCACTGGTCGCTGGAGCGCTATGGCGCACCCCAGGTCAATTCTCGCTTCGAGGATATTTCCGGTGGTCGCCGGATGGCCGGACAGGACTGGTCGACCTGGATTGCGGCTAAAGCCATCGCCACGGCCTACACCAAGTCGCGCGCGACCGATGCCGCCGGCATCGACGCGTATCTGCGGGCCTCAAAGCTGCGCATCGACGGCTCCAAGGGCGTAACCATGAACTTCCGCGAATGGGACGGGCAGATGCGCATGCCGGTCATGCTGGCAACCCACAACGCGGTGATAGCCATTCCGCCGCTCGATGGGTTTGAACACCAGATCAACACGCTCGACACGCTCGGCACTGACGAACCGGAACACGCGTGTCTGTAACCGCCCATCATCTTTGGCTCGGCATTGTTGCCATCAGCTGGCGCGAGATTTCAAAATTCTTGCGCCAGACTGAGCGCCTGCTCGCGGCCCTGATCCGGCCTGCCCTGTGGCTGCTGGTGTTCGCCACCGGCATGCATGATCTGCTGGGCGTCTCGATCATCCCGCCCTACCAGACCTATACCCCCTATCAGGAATATATCCTGCCGGGGCTGGTCGGGATTGTCGTCCTGTTCCAATGCATGCAGTCGGCGCTGTCCATGGTCTATGACCGGGAAGCCGGCGTGATGCGCGTCATGCTGGTCTCGCCACTGCCGCGCAACTTCCTGCTGTTTGGCAAGATCGTCGGGGCCACCATCCTGTCACTGCTGCAGGCCTATGCCTTTCTCGGCCTGGCCCGGCTGTTCGGCTATGGCTTTCCGCTCTGGGGCTACGTCACCATCATTCCGGCGATATTGCTGTCGGGTCTGATGCTGGGCTCCATCGGCCTGCTGGTCTCGGTCTATACGCGCCAGCTGGAGAATTTCGCCGGCATGATGAACTTCGTCGTCTTTCCGATGTTCTTTCTGTCGTCCGCCCTCTACCCGCTGTGGAAGCTGCGGGAGGTGGGGGCCCAGCCGGTCTATTACCTCTCCGAGGCGAACCCCTTCACTCACGCCGTCGAGCTAATGCGGTTTGCCGCCTATGGCCGGTTCAGCTGGGTCGATTTTGCGGTCGTTGCCGGCTCAACCATTGCCGCTTTCGCCCTGGCCGCGCGCGGCTATGACCCGCAGGCAGGGGCTATTCGCAAGCAAAAGCGCGATTAGGCGGCGACCGCCGCACTGCCCACCAGCGCCAGATAGGCCTCAGCCAACGTCGCGGCGCCCGCCAGTTCACAGATCTCGGCGGGCGTCCCGGCGGCCAGCACCAATCCCTCGGCGATCAACACGATCCGGTCCGCCGCCGCAACCTCTTCCACAAGGTGGGTGGCCCACAGGACGGCCACCTTGCGGGTGCGTTGCAGCCCGATGATATGCTCGTTGAGCAGGCGCCGACTTTCTGGGTCAAGCCCCACCGAGGGCTCGTCCATCAGCAGCAATTCAGGCTGATTGAGCAGCGCCCGCGCGATTTCCACCCGCCGCTGGTTGCCGCCTGACAGCATGCGCACGGTCTTGTTGGCGACCGCGTCAATTTCCAACAGCCGCGTCACCTCATCGATGCGCGCCGTGAGCGCCTTGCCCGACAGGCCAAACAGCGCCCCATGAAATTTGAGATTGGCGACTACGCTCATCTCCAGATCGATCGAGCGTGTCTGGAACACCACCCCAAGCTTTCGCAATATCTCGGACGGGTTTTTCCGATAGCCCAGCCCAAATGCCGAAACCGAGCCTGCGTCCGGCACAAACAACCCAGCGGCGATCTGGAACAGGGTGGATTTGCCTGAGCCATTGGGCCCAAGCAGCCCCACAAATTCTCCGGCCCCAACCGCCAGACTGACCCCTTTGAGGGCTTCGGTTTTGCCGTAGGATTTACGGACGTCGCGGAACTCCAGGGAGGGTGTCACGCTGCAACCTTTCGATCATGCCGCAGGGTCGATGAGACCGGCCTGCGTTGGAGAATATAGGAGGCCTGTGGCAAGCCGTTTGAATTGACCGCCACGCCCCTTAGATAAGGCACGCGCCTGGCATTGTCCCTACACATCCAGCTTTTTCCAGCGCCAGTCTCGTCATACGTCGCCGGGCTCACTATTGGGCGATCTCACAGCCAGGCCTGCAATCTCGGGACGATGAAATCGAGAAACAGCCTGATCCGATGCGGCATATGCCGGCCGCCGAGAAAGAGCGCGTGGACCTCCTCGAAATCGCCAATACCGAGATCGGGCAGCACCTCGACCAGCCGCCCCGCCGCCAGGTCCTGCCGGAGGTGGAAATCACCCAGCCGCGCCAGACCGACGCCGGCCAAGGCCATGCGCCGCACCGATTCGCCATTATTGGCCAACAGGCTGCCCGCGATGATGTGATCGACAATGCGGCCGCCATGATTGAGCGGCCAGATTGGTCCGGAGCGGCGGAAATTGAAGCCCAGACAATTGTGGCGGTCGAGGTCTTCGATGCTTTGGGGGGTGCCGTAGCGCGCCAGATAGGCCGGCGTGCCAACAATGCGGCGCTGCACCGCACCGATGCGCCGCGCCGTCAGGCTGGAATCAGCCAGCGGCCCGATGCGGAAAGCGATGTCGGTGCGATCAAGATAGAGGTCGACGATCTCGTCCGACAGCGACAGATCGACGATGATATTGGGATAGGCCGCCCAGAATTCCGGCAGCAGCGGCTCCAGCCCATGCACTCCCAGCCCGACCGACGCATTGACCCGGACAATGCCCCCGGTGCTGGCGGCACCCGCGGTCAAATCGCGCTCAAACTCGTCGAAGGCGCTCACCATCGCCTTGCCGCGCTCGTAGAATAGCCGCCCCTCCTCGGTCAGCGACAGCCGACGCGTCGAGCGCTCGATCAGGCGTGTGCCCAGCCGCGCTTCGATCCGCGCAATCAGCTTGCTGACCGTCGATGGCGTGGTCTGCGTCAGCCGCGCCGCCGCCGAGAAGCTCCCCGTTTCCACCACCCGCAGGAAGACCTGTAGTTCGCCGATGCGATTGTCCATTGGAATGCTCCATCCACGCGACAATAGCCTAATGTGCGGCCCGCTATCTGTGAACTGGTTTCATGAGTGATGCGACGCTGCGTGTCATTATCGCCGAGCGCGATCAGTGTCATCTAAGGGCAACTCAGAGCGACCGTGAATCGGTCCTGCGCGTTGCCGCGCCTCTTTCTTCTGCAAGGACCTAGATCCATGAAACTCAACTGGCCCCTTCTGGCGCTGGCCATCGGCGCCTTTGGCATTGGCACTACCGAATTTGCCCCCATGGGCCTGCTGCCCACTATCGCCACCGGAGTCGGGGTGGATATCCCCACAGCCGGTCTGCTGGTCAGCGCCTATGCCATCGGCGTCATGCTCGGCGCGCCGGTGATGACGCTACTGTTCGGCCGCTTGCGCACCCGCACCGCGCTGATCTTCCTCATGGCCATCTTCACCCTCGGCAATATCCTGTCGGCCATTGCGCCGGATTATTGGACGCTGCTGACCGCTCGCCTCGTCACCAGCCTCAACCATGGCGCGTTTTTCGGCCTCGGCTCCATGGTCGCTGCCAGCCTCGTGCCCAAGGAAAAGCAGGCTGCGGCCATCGCCACCATGTTCATGGGCCTGACCATCGCCAATATCGGCGGCGTACCCGCCGCCACCTGGATCGGCCAGCAGATCGGCTGGCGCATGGCCTTCGGGGCCACGGCGGGTCTGGGCCTGTTGACCATGCTGGCGCTGCTGCTGGCCTTGCCGCGCGGCGCCGTCGCCGAGCGCCCCGATATCGGCAAGGAGCTTGCGGCCATCACCCAGGGCCCGGTGTTGCTGGCTCTGCTGACCACGGTGCTGGGCGCTGGCGCCATGTTCACGCTCTACACCTATGTGGTGCCGATGCTCGAAACCCTGACCGCCGCGTCCCCGGTCTTCATCACCCTGGGACTGATGCTGGTGGGTGTTGGCTTCACCATCGGCAATGGCCTGGGTGGCAGGCTCGCCTCGTGGTCGCTCGATGGCAGCATCAAGATCTTCCTGACGGCGATTATCGCCATCCTGATCGCCCTGCCCTTCCTGCTGACCAGCCAGATCGGCGCCGCTATCGGCCTGTTCCTCTTCGGCGTGGCGACCTTCGGCATCGTGCCGCCGGTGCAGACCAAGGTGATGCAGGCCGCCAGCGGCGCCCCGGGCCTCGCCTCATCGGTCAATATCGGCGCCTTCAATCTCGGCAATGCCCTGGGCGCGGCCGTTGGCGGGGTGGTGATCTCCGCCGGCCTCGGCCTGCCCGTGGCATCCTTCGCCGGCGCTGCGGTCGCCGCGCTGGGCCTGGTGGTGGTCTTCGTGTCCGGGCACCGTCCTGCCCGGGCTACGCAGCCCGCAGAATAGGAACCTTGGGCGCCCTTCGGGGCGCCTTTTTTGTTCAGGACAGGTCCACGACCTCCAACTCCTGCGCGCCGACGCTCACCACATCGCCCACCTGTTTGCCCATCAGCGCCCGCGCGATGGGCGAGACATAGGAGATCGAGCCAGCCTTGGGGTCGGCCTCGTCCTCGCCGACGATCCGATAGGTTTGCACGCGGCCGTCGTCGCGCTGGAAGGTCACCCTGCCACCGAAAGCCACCACGTCGCTGGTGGATGCCTGCGGCACCAGTTGCGCGGTGCGGACCCGGTCGGCGTAATAGCGCAGGTCGCGCAATGGCCCGGCGGCTTGCCGCCGCTTTTCGTTGACGTCCTCGATCAGCATCGCGGCGTCATAGGCCAGGCGCGCTGTTTCGAGTGCCTGTTCAAGCGCCGCGAGGCCCGCGGCGGTAACCAGGTTGGGCTCGGGAGAAATCGGCCGATCGGGCAGCAGGGTTTCCGAGGCCGTTTCGGCACTCTCTTCCTTGGTGAAAGCAACGCTCACGCAAATCTCCTTCTCGACGCAAGCCGGCGTCTGGGCTCCCATAGCCGCATTCGTTCGCGCCAGGCAAATCAGCGCAATCCAACCACGGTGTTTAACACTATTTTCGTTGCAGCAGCGCAGGGTATCGCTTTCAGCGAATACTGGCAGCCATGACTGGTCAATTCTTCGTATCTCTGTTCAACCCGGCAGTTGCGCTGCTGCTGGCCGTGGCTTTCTTCTTTCTGTGGAGCTACCGCAAGGATCGCGCCTACATCCTGTTTTCCGCCTGGGGCTTTGCCGCCTGCGCGGTGGGTTTTTTCATACAGGACGTCGCGCCGCTACCCGATTTCGGCGCCAGCAAGCTGCTGGCCAACGGGTTGTATTATGCCTCGGTCACCCTGCTATGTGCCGCCACCATATCCCGGCGCGGTGCCGAGCTTCCATATCGGGCCTGGGCCGTTATCCTGACCTGCGGGATGATTTTTCTGGCCTGGTACACTTATGTCGAGGTCCGCCTCGACGCGCGCATCTATGCGGTGAACGGGACCATCGGCCTGGTGTTGGCGGTAACACTCTACGCTCTGGGCCGGCCACGGCGCGGCAATGTGGTGGATTATCTGGTCACCGGCATCACGGTGCTGGCGCTGCTCAACTTCATCCTGCGCCCGGCGCTGATCGTGCAGGATGGCTCGCGCTATACCAGCTATGAGGGCTTTCAGCAGTCGGTCTATTGGACGACGGTGCAGTTCGCCTCGTTCCTGCTGACCATCGGCGTCGCCCTGACCTTGATGGTGGCCATTGCCCTGGAGCTGATCGGCGAGCTGAAAACCGAATCCCGCACCGACAAACTCACCGGCCTGTTGAACCGGCGCGGCTTCGAGGACCAGGCCGATGAACGGCTGCAGGATTGCATCAAGGACGGCCGCCCCGCGATGATGGTGCTGGCCGATCTGGACCATTTCAAGTGGATCAATGACGCCCATGGTCACGCCTCCGGCGATGCGGTGATTGCGGCCTTTGGCGCCGATCTGCGCCAGGCCGCCGACAATCAGGCCATTATCGGCCGCATCGGCGGCGACGAATTCGCCATCCTGCTGCCCGACAGCCAGCAGGCGTCGGCCCATCTGTTCGTCGATCGGGTGCGCGCGGCATTCCGCGCCCGCGCTATCGAAGGCCTGTCGCGACAGACCGCGCTGACCGCCAGCTTTGGCATCTGTTCGCACCGGGCCGGCTCGAATTTCGATGATCTGGTCCGCAGTGCCGATGAGGCGCTCTATGCGGCCAAGCGCCAGGGGCGTGATCGCGCCACCCAGGCCAGCCTGCCGCATGCAACGGCCCTGCCCGGCCCCAAAATTGGCCGCTCCGTCGCGTAAGTTGGACGCTTGATCCTCAAGGAGGCGCAGCATGGACCGATTTACCGGCGGCTGCCTGTGCGGCAAGGTTCGATTGGTGGCCTTGGGTCGCCCCTACCGGGTCGGCATTTGTCATTGCCTCGATTGCCGCAAGCATCATGGCGCGCTGTTTCACGCCTCCGCGATTTTCCCGCAGGATGCAGTGACCATCACCGGCGAAACCAGCGACTATGCCGGACGCCATTTCTGCCCCCATTGCGGCTCATCGGTGTTCTCCCGCAGCGGCGACGAAATCGAAGTCCATCTCGGCGCCCTGGATGCCCCGGACCAGTTGCGGCCAGCTTATGAACTCTGGACCATCCGCCGCGAATCCTGGCTGCCGCCGTTTCCGCTGACGAAACGCTATGCGCGTGATCGCGACAGCACGGAACGCAGCGAAGACTAGGCAGCAAATGGCCCAGACAGGGTCAGCCGCGACGCGCCGCCTCGATGGCGGCGATGTCGATCTTTTTCATCGTCATCATGGCCTCGAAGGCGCGTTTGGCTTCAGCGCCACCGGCGGTCATCGCTTCGATGAGGGCGCGGGGGGTGATCTGCCAAGACAGGCCCCATTTGTCCTTGCACCAGCCGCACATGCTTTCCGCGCCGCCATTGCCGACAATGGCGTTCCAATAGCGGTCGGTCTCGGCCTGATCGTCAGTGGCGATCTGGAACGAGAAGGCTTCGTCATGCTTGAAGGCCGGTCCACCATTGAGGCCGACGCAAGGGATGCCGCAGACGGTGAATTCGACGGTCAGCACGTCACCCTCCTTGCCGGATGGATTGTCGCTGGGCGCCCGGCGAACGGCGCTGACGGTGCTGTCGGGAAAGGTTTCGGCATAGAAGCGAGCGGCGGCTTCGGCGTCTTTGTCATACCAGATGCAGACGGTGTTCTTGGCGATTGCCATGGCTGGTTCCTTCCGTTCCAACGCCAATCAGGCCCAAGGCCGCCATTGGCTGGGTGTAGAAATCTATCACAATCGTAAATGCGCTCATGCGGAATCGCGTTCCAACCTTGGCGTGGAAGGCGCGGTCATCGGGGCCACGATTCCATACCAATCTGGGGTCAAAGTCAGACCAGTGTAGGACCACTCTCGACATTGCCTATGGATCGCTCCTAAGCTCCCATCCAGACGAACTCCATTTGCCAGCGGCCCATGCGAGATGGCCGGCGCAATGGAGCAACGTCTGGCGGCGTCAAGCTATTCGAGGTGCGGCTTGGCGCCCAGCGACAGCACCTCTGAGGGGAAGAGAATGCCAATGAAATTCACCCGCACCGTCTTCGCTGGCCTGGCTGCGGCCCTGCTCTCGACCGCGGTTGCGCTGCCGACCCAGGCCGCCCAGTTGCGCATGGCCTGGTCGCAGGATGCCACCGGGCTTGATCCGCATACGCAGCCGGCATTTTCGTCGCTGCGCCTGCTGGAATTGATCTATGAGCCGCTGGTGCGCCTCGATGCGGCGCTGGATGTCGTGCCGGCCGTGGCCGAATCGTGGAGCTTCTCCGATGACGGTCTGACCCTGACCTTCAAGCTCGACCCCGATGCCAAATTCAGCGACGGCGTAGCGGTCACTTCGGCGGACGTCAAAGCCTCGTTCGAGCGCCTGCTCGATGAAGCCACGGCGGCCGCAGCCCGCTCCAATTTCCTCTCCATCGCCTCTATCGACGCGCCCGATCCGGCCACCGTGGTGTTCACCCTGTCGCAGCAGGATGCGCCGCTGCTGGTCGCCATGGCGACGATCAACGCCGCCGTCGTCCCGGCAAAATCCATTGCTGACGGTTCTATCGGCACCACGACGTTGGGCTCGGGTCCGTTTGTCCTCGACCAGTGGGAGCCCAATTCCCGCGAAGTGCTGAGCGTCAACCCGCATTGGGCTGGTGGCAAGATCGCCTATGACGGCATCACCATTTCCGTGCTGCCGGACGAAACCGCCATTCTCGCCTCGCTGCGCGCTGGCCAGACCGATTTTGCCCTGCTCAACGATCCGCTGGTGGCGACACTCGTCCCCAATGAGCCCAATCTGCAGCTCAATGCCGTTCCGGGCCTCGCCTACAACGTGCTGCAGCTCAACCCGGCACGCACGCCAATGGACAATCTGCAGGTGCGCCAGGCCATCTCCTGCGCCGTGGACCGGCAGGACGTGCTCGACACCGCTCTCGTCGGCGAAGGCAAGGTCACTGGTCCGCTGACCATGCCGGCCTATGCCAGCGATCCGTCGACGCTGTTCTGCTACGAGCAGGATATCGAGAAGGCCAAGGCGCTGATGGCTGAATCCGGCGTGGATGGCTTTACCGCAAAAGTCATCGCCGCGACGGGAGAACCGCCAGTCGCCTCGGCCGAGGCCCAGGTGTTGCAGAGCCAGCTGGCCGAAATCGGCGTCACGCTGGAAATCGAGCTGATGGAACTCAACGTCTATGTCGACCGCTGGCTGGCCGGTGATTTCGACATGGCCGTCGCGCTCAATGGCGGCCGGCCCGACCCCTATTCGATGTATAACCGCTACTTCACCAAGGACGGCAATCTGCAAAAGGTGTCGAATTTCGCTGATGACGAGATCGACAGCCTGCTGCAGCAGGGGCGTATCGAAACCGACATCCCCAAGCGCAAGGAAATCTTCCAGAAGTTCGAAGCGCGGATCGCCGAGCTGGCGCCCTGGATCTGGCTGTCCACGTCCAACCTTTACACGGCGCAGCTGAAAACCGTGTCCGGCTACGAATCCTCGCCCACCGGAACGCTGTTCGGCCTCACCACCGTGAAGCTGGCTCCGTAAGCCAAAACTAACCGGGCGGGCCGCGAGGCCCGCCCTATTCCACAAAACGGGCTGGCTTTATGAATTATCTGGCACGGCGGCTGCTGACGTTTCCGCTGATCCTGCTCGGCGTGTCGCTGCTGGTCTTTTTCGCCATCCGCATGATCCCCGGCGACGCTATCATCGCCATGCTCGGCACCGAGGCGGGCCTGCTGACCCCGGCCCAGCGGCAGTCCCTCGCCGTCTATTTCGGCATCGATCAGCCGGTCGTGGTACAGTATGGCCGCTGGCTGGCCGGGCTGTTCGAAGGCAATCTGGGCATCTCGGTCACCTATGGCAAGCCGGTGCTGACGGTGATCCTCGAGCGTTTCCCGCTAACGCTGGAACTGGCGCTGCTGGCCATGATCATCGCGCTGGGCGCCGGCGTTCCGGCCGGGGTGCTTGCCGCCACCCATAATGAGCGGCCCACCGACATCTCCATGCGCGTGCTGGCCATGCTCGGCCAATCGACACCGGGCTTTGTCGTCGGCCTGCTGATCATTTACGTGCTGTCGGTGTATTTTGGCGTCATGCCGGCTACTGGCAGTTTTACCCCGCTCTGGGTCGATCCGTTGGCCAATCTCGGGCAGTTGATCTTTCCCGCCATCACGCTGGGCTTTGCCTTTGCCGCCTCGGTGACCCGAATTTCCCGCGCCGCCATGCTCGACGTGCTGAGCGACGACTATATCCGCACCGCCAGGGCCAAGGGCGTTCCCGCCCGCAACGTCATCTGGCGCCACGCGCTACCCAATGCGCTCATCCCCGTGGTGACACTGAGCGGCGTCGAATTTGGCTATCTGCTGGGCGGCGCGGTGATCGTCGAACAGATTTTCGCCCTGCCCGGCCTCGGCCGGCTGACGCTCGACGCCATCGGCCAGCGCGACTATGCGCTGGTGCAGGGCTGCGTACTGTTCATCGCGCTCAACTTCCTCATCGTCAATCTGCTGGTCGACCTGGCCTATGCCGCGCTCGATCCCCGCATCCGGCTGGGGGCACGCTGATGCGGATCCTTGCGGCCATCGCCCGCCATCCCACCGGCCGCATCGGTGCGGCTATCATCCTGCTTTATCTGCTGCTGGCCCTGTGCGGCACGCTCGGCTTCACCCCGCATAATCCGCTGCAGCAATTCCGCATCGACCGGCTTACCCCGCCCAGCGCCAGCTATTGGATGGGCACAGATCTGTTCGGTCGCGACACTGTCAGCCGGCTGATGGTCGGCATCGGCCAATCCTTCGTCATCGCCTTCGCCTCGGTGGGGCTGGCGACCCTGTTCGGCACGCTGATCGGTCTGCTGGCCGGCTGGTGGGGCGGCGCGCTCGATGGGCTGTTCATGCGCGCTATGGATGTGCTGTTGGCCTTCCCGGCCATTTTGCTGGCGCTGCTGATCATCGCCGTCACCGGCCCCGGCACCTTCACCAGCGTCGCCGCCATCGCCATTGTCTATACGCCGATCTTCGCCCGCGTGGTGCGCGGCCCCACCCTGTCGCTCAAGCAGCGCGATTTCGTCGATGCGGCCCGCACCTTCGGCAGCTCGCAACGCTATATCCTCACCCGCCATCTTCTGCTCAATCTGGTCGGCCCGCTGACCGTGCAGGTAACTTTGGCGCTGGCCTGGGCGCTGCTGACCGAGGCGGCGCTGAGCTTTCTCGGCCTCGGCACCCAGCCCCCAGCCCCTTCGCTCGGCCTGATGATGAGCGAGGCGCGCAATTTGATGCAGCAAGCCCCCTGGCTGCTGGCCTTCCCCGGCCTCACCATCATGCTCGGCATTCTCGGCTTCAACCTGTTCGGGGACGCGCTGCGCGACATTCTCGATCCCCGCACCCAGCAGAGGCCAGCATGACCCTGCTATCAGTGCGCGACCTGTCCGTCGCCTTCGGCCAGAACGCCGCCCCAGTGGTCAAGGGCGTCAGCTTCGACCTCAAGCCGGGCGAAACCCTCGCCATTGTCGGCGAAAGCGGTTCGGGCAAATCGGTGACCGCCTTGTCGATCAACCGTCTGGTCGATTTCGGCGGCGGCCGCATCGTCAGCGGCGCCATGGGTCTCACCCGCCCGGACGGCACGGCGCTCGATCTGGCGCAGGCCGAGGAGAAGACCCTCGAGACCATCCGCGGTCGCGAGATCGGCATGATCTTTCAGGAGCCGATGACCTCGCTCAATCCGGTCCACACCGTGGGCGCGCAGATTGAGGAGGCCTTCCGCCTGCATCGCGGGTTAGACGGTCAGGCGTCCCGGCTGGCCGCCAAAGACGCGCTCGACCGGGTGCGCATTGCCGACGCCGCCGCCCGCCTGCGCTATTATCCGCATCAGCTCTCCGGCGGCATGCGCCAGCGCATCATGATCGCCATGGCGTTGGCCGGCAATCCACGCCTGCTGATCGCCGACGAGCCGACCACGGCACTCGATGTCACGGTACAGGCGCAGATCATGGCGCTACTGGCCGAACTGAAAGCCGAAACCGGCATGGCGATGATCTTCATCACCCATGATATCGGCCTAGTCGCCGGCATCGCCGATCATGTGCTGGTGATGCAGAACGGCGAAGTGGTGGAACAGGGCAAGCTCGACACCGTGCTCGACGCCCCCCAGCACGACTACACCCGCCATTTGCTGCAAGCCGTGCCACATTTCAGCGGCGGTCAGGCGGTGCGCGTCGATGGCACCCGCGCAGCAGACGAACAGCCGGTGGTCGCCGTCAGCAACCTCATGGTGCGATTCCCGGTCCGACGCGGCCTGTTCTCCCGCAATGCCGGCGCCGTCCACGCCGTGGAGGGCGTCGATTTCGACCTCGTGCGCGGCGAAACCCTCGGCATTGTCGGCGAAAGCGGTTCCGGCAAATCCACCATCGCCCGCGCCATTCTCGGGCTGGTCACCAAGGCCGGCGGCAGTATCACCGCCGCCGCCAGCAAGCCCGGCAGCCGACCAATCCAGATGGTGTTTCAGGACCCCTTCGCCTCGCTCAATCCGCGCCTCAATGTGCAAAGCCTGCTCGCCGAGCCGGCCATCGCTGCCGGCCGGCGCATCGACGCGGCCTTGCATGAGCGCATGACCTTCCTGCTCGAACGCGTCGGCCTGCCCCCCGATTGCCTGCCTCGCTATCCGCATCAATTCTCCGGCGGCCAGCGCCAGCGGCTCTGCATCGCCCGTGCGCTGATGCTCAATCCCGATGTGGTGGTGCTGGACGAGGCGGTCTCGGCGCTCGACGTCTCGGTGCAGGCGCGGGTGCTCGATCTGCTGATCGATCTGCAACGCGAATTCGGCCTCGCCTATCTGTTCATCTCGCATGACATGGCCGTGGTGGAGCGCATTTCCCATCGCGTGGCGGTCATGTATGCCGGCCAGATCGTCGAAATCGGCGCCGCCCGAGCCGTGCTGTCGCAGCCGCGCCACAGCTATACCAAGCGCCTGATCGCCGCCGTGCCCGATATGGATCGTCGCCGCCAGCATTACGGCATCGACACCGCGCCGGTGCCCTCGCTGGTCCGGCCGCGCGGCTACGAGCCGCCGCCAGCCGACTGGGCCAGTATCGGCCCCGACCATCTCGTTCGCGTGGAGCCAGCATGAGCCTGCAAACGGTCTTCGACCGCGCCTTTTTCTCATTGACCGAAGCCGTCGACAGCGGCCGCATTCCCGGCGGCGTGCTGGGGTTGATCGATGCGTCCGGGCAGCGGCTGACCCGCGCCATCGGGTTGGCGCAGCGCGTGCCGACAAGCCGCCCGATGACCGAGTCCACTTGGTTCGATCTCGCCTCGCTGACCAAGGTGCTGTTCACCACGCCACGCATTTTGGCGCTGGCCGAGGCCGGCACCATCGATCTCGATGCGCCGCTCACCAGCGTCATTCCCGATTTCGCGCAATACAATCCAGACAACTGGCAGCGCAAAATCACCTTTCGCCAATGCCTCGGCCACCAGACGCCCCTGCCCGGCGTCTTTCCGCTCTACACCTATGGCGACGATCCCAATCGGCTGCGCCATTTCGTGCTGCAACGCGATTGGCAAGCCGGCCCCGCCGTCTATTCCGACATCAATTTCATCCTGCTCGGCATCGCCATCGAGCGCCTGAGCGGCCAGACCATGCGCGCTATCGATCCCGGTCCCGGCTTTGCCTGGTCGGCTGACCCAGCCGAAGCCGCCGCCACCGAAAGCGACCCGTGGCGGGGTCGGGTTGTCTGCGGCGAGGTGCATGACGAAAACTGTTTTGCCCTCGCCGGCTCCGGCCATGCTGGCTTGTTCGGCACAGTCGGCTCCGTGCTCGATTTCGCCCATGGCGCCCTCAACGCCACCACGCTGTCGCCGCAGATCGTGACCCAGATGCGCACCCCGCTGTCAGCCCGCCGCACCCATGGCTGGGAGCGCCCCTATGAGGGCTGGTCCGGCGGCGAGCAGTGTTCACCCGAAACCATCGGCCACACCGGCTTTACCGGTACCGGCCTGTGGCTGGATTTTGCCCATGGCCGCGCCTGGACCCTGCTGACCAACCGCGTCCACCCCACGCGCCATTTCGACAGCGGCATTCTCGCCCTGCGCCGCGCCGTCGGCGACGCTATCAACCAGAACTGAGGAGGGCTCCATGGACCCGATCTGGACCATTGGCCTGATGACCGGCACCGTGCTCGACGGCAATATCGACATCGCCATGCTCAAGACCGATGGCGAAATCATTGAGCGCTTCGGCCCCTATACGCTGGCGCCCTATAGCGCCGAAGTGCGGGCGCTGCTGGAGGAAACCCTGGCGCAGGCCCGTCAATGGAATTTCACCGGCCCGGAGCCGGAAATCTTCGCCCGCGCCGAGGATGCGCTGACCCGCGCCCAGTCCAAAGCCGTGCTCGACTTCGCCGCCGCCAACAACATGCAGATGAGCGATATCGGTACTGTCGGCTTCCACGGCCAATCGGTGCTGCATCGCGCGCCCCAGCCCACCCGCATTGGCGACACCCGCCAATTGGGCAATGGCACCCTCATGCATCAACTGCTCGGCACGCGCGTGGTCTATGATTTCCGCAGTGCTGACGTGCGCGCCGGCGGCCAAGGCGCACCGCTCGCCGCCGCCTATCACCAGGCTTTGCTGCGCGGCCTCGACACCAGTGGCGACACCGCCGTGCTCAATTTGGGTGGCGTCGCCAATATCACCTGGTGGGATGGCGCCGAGCGGCTGATCGCCTTCGATACCGGCCCGGCCAACGCCCCGCTCAATGACTTCGTCAAGGCGAACGGCCAGGGCGAAATGGACCGCGACGGCGTGCTTGGCGCGCGCGGCACGGTGGATGAAGCCCGGCTGGCCCGCCTGCTTGAACACCCCTATCTGACCGTCCCCGCTCCCAAATCGCTCGACCGTTTCGACTTTTCGTCCAGCATGGCCGATGGCCTCGATCTTGAAACCGGCGCGGCCACCCTGACCGCGTTTACCGCTGCCGCCGTCGGCAAGGCGCTGGACCTGCTGCCGCAGCGCCCCAAACGGCTGATCGTCGCCGGCGGCGGTCGCCACAATCCGACTTTGATGAAAATGCTGGCCGAACGCGCCGGTGTCGAAGCGGTGAATGCCGACAGCGTCGGCTGGCGTGGCGATGCCGTCGAAGCCGAATGCTTCGCCTTCCTCGCCGCCCGCGTGCTACGCGGCCTGCCGATCAGTTTTCCGACCACGACTGGGGTGCCCGAGCCGATGACCGGCGGGCAGATCGCGGGGTAAGCTCCCCAACGCCCCCCCAAACTCGATGTCACCCCGGCGAAAGCCGGGGCCCATCCTGAGATTGTGCCGGTGATTGCATCTCGGGATGGGTCCCGGCTCAAGGCCGGGATGACACCGGGGGTGTGGTCCCTAAAGCACCTTCATCAAAAAGCTGCGTGTCTGCCCCTTAGGAAAATCCGGCAACTGCCCAAACACCGCATAGCCCTGCCGCTCATACACTTTCAGTGCCACCGGATTGAACGTATCGATATGCGCGCCATGGCAGCCGCGTTGCCGCGCCTCCTCCTCGGCCGCAGCCAGCATCCGCCCGGCCCAGCCGCCGCCACGCTGATCCTCGGCCAGCCACAGCCATTGCACATAGAGCCACCCCCAGGCGGTATAGCCCGACAACCCGCCCACCAATTCGCCGGTCTCGTCGCGCAGCAACACCGCGAGCGCCAGCCGCTCCGATGGCCCCACATCGCCATCGTTGAAGCGGGCCAGATTGTCGCCGATGCTGGCCAGCTCCGTGCTGGTCGGCGTGGCGGTGACGGACAGGGCATTGGACATAAGAGCTACTCGGGCATGGGGCGAATAAAGTGGCCATCCGCCACCTGCCGGATGTCCGGCTGCGGCAGCGCCGCCTGCCGACGAATGGTCTCGATGCGGTCAAGTTCATCGGCAAACGGGGTTTCGGCAAAGCGCCGGTCCGGATCGGGCACCGCCGACAGCAACAGCCGCGTATAGGGATGCTGGGGATTGTTCAGCACGCTTTCCATCCGCCCCCATTCCACGATCTGCCCGGCATACATCACCATGATGTCCTCGGCCACATAGCGGGCCGTGGCGATGTCGTGGGTGATATAGAGCAGCGCCAGCCCGAGTTGCGCCTTCATGTCGTTGAGCAGGTTGAGAATGCCCAGCCGCACCGACACGTCGAGCATCGAGGTTGGCTCGTCGGCCACGATCACCTGCGGATTGACCGCCAGTGCCCTTGCGATGCTGATGCGCTGGCGCTGCCCGCCCGATAGCTCATAGGGATATTTCGCCATCACCTGCGCCGGGTCGAGTTTCACCCGCTCCAACAGCTCTTCGATGGCCGCCTGCCGCTGCGCCTTGCCGAGACCGCGCTGATGCAGCCGTAGCGGCCGCTCGAGATGGTAGCGGATGGTGTGGGCCGGATTGAGCGATGAAAACGGGTCCTGAAACACCATCTGCACCGAGGCACGATAGGCCTTGATAGCCTTGGCGTCGCCCTTGCCCAGCGGCACGCCCCGAAACAGCAATTGCCCGCCATCGGGGCGGTATTCGCGCATGATCAGCCGCGCCGCCGTGGTCTTGCCCGAGCCCGACTCCCCCACCAAAGCCAGCGTGCGGCCCGCATGCAGCGCAAACGACACGTCGCGCGCGGCATGGACCGGCCGGTCGGTATGGCCGAAGATTTTCGACACCTTGTCCAGCGCCAGAATGGGTGGCGTGTCGCTCATGCCCCGGTCTCCAGCTGGATTTGCGCGCCATGCAGCTTGGGCATCGAAGCCCAAAGCTTGCGGGTATAGTCATGCTGGGGCGCGTGATAGATGGTCTTGGCGTCGTTGACCTCCACTAGCTCGCCTTCGAGCATGATGCCGATCCGGTCGCTCACCTGCACCATCAGCCCCAGATCATGGGTGATGAACAGCACCGCAAATCCCAACTCCTTGCGCAATTTGTCGATGCGCTGCAGGATTTCGCGTTGCACCACCACGTCGAGCGCCGTGGTCGGCTCGTCCATGATCAGCAGCTTGGGGCTCAGCGCCAGGCAGATGGCAATGACGATGCGTTGCCGCATGCCGCCCGAGCATTGATGCGGATAGGCCGACAGCCGGTCCGGCGAAATATCGACCAGTTTCAGCAGCTCGACGGCACGCGCATGGGCTTCGTCCCGGCCCATGTTCAGATGCGCCTTGAGCACGTCGTGGAACTGCGCCTCGATGGTCAGCACCGGATTGAGCGAGTTCATGGCGCTCTGAAACACCATGGCGACCTCGCGCCAGCGGAACCGGCGCAGCGCCTCATCATCGAGTGCCAGCACATCGCGGCCACCGACGAGAATCTGGCTACCAGTGCGGATCAGCGCCGGAGGCCGATGCAGGCGGCTGACGGCGAAGGCGATAGTGCTCTTGCCGCAACCGGATTCGCCGGCCAGCCCGAAGAATTCACCGGGCGCGATATCGAAGCTGACATTCTTGACCGCATGGAAATCAGTTTCCGCCCCGACATAGTCGATGCTGAGATTGCGGATGGAAAGGACGGGTTCGCTCATAGCTTGCCCTCCCCAAGACGGACCATGCGGGTCCAGCGGTACAGCATGCCCCCGGTGCGCAGTCGCGGATTGGCGATTTCGTCGATGGCGAAATTGATCAGCGCCAGTCCCAGCCCCAATACCGCCAGCGCCACGCAGGGCGACAGCAGATCCCACCACGCCCCCACCGACAGCGCCGAAGCGTTCTGCGCGTTATACAGCATGATACCCCATGACACGGTATTGGGATCGCCCAGCCCAAGAAATTCCAGCGTCGCCTCGGTGATGATGGCGAAAATGACACTGCCGATGAAGTTGATCCCAACGATAGAAATCAGATTAGGAAACACCTCGAGCGCCATGATCCGCCAGCTGGATTCTCCCAGCATCTCCGCCGACTTCACATAGTCGCGCTGGCGAATGGAGAGCGTTTCCGAGCGGGTGACGCGCACGCCCCAGGCCCATGAGGTGAAGCCGAGGATGAGGGCGATCACCAGCGGGCTGGCTTGGCCGATGAAGGCCGCCAGCACCAGCAGCAGCGGCAGGTTGGGCACCACCAGCACCATGTTGGTGAAGAAGTTGATGACTTCGTCGATCACGCCACCCTTATAGCCGGCGATGATGCCCAGCACCGTGCCGATCAGCGTGATCAGCAGTCCGGCGCCAAAGCCAACTGCAAGCGACACCCGCGCCCCATAAAGCAACCGGGTGAACACGTCATGCCCCAGCCTTGTCGTGCCCAGCCAATGGTCGGCAGATGGCGGCTGATGTGGCCGGCCGACCCGCTGGGTCGGGCTATATTCGGTCAGCAGCGGGGCAAACACCGCCGCCAGGATGACCAGGATCAGGATGCACACCCCGACCATGGCCTTCTTGTTGTGCAGCAATTGGCGCAGCAGGGTCATCGCTCACGCCCCCTTGAGACGTGGATCGAGCAGCACATAGCTCAGATCGACGACAAAATTGGCGACCAGCATGGCCGCAGTCATGATCAGCAACTGGCCCTGGATCACCGGATAGTCGCGCGCCAGAATGGCCTGATACAGCGTATTGCCGAGCCCGGGATAGTTGAACACCACCTCGGTCACCAGCGAGCCGCCCAGCATAGTGCCAACGGCGATGGCGAGGCTCGATACCGTGGGCAGCAGCGCGTTACGCGCCGCATACCACACCATCACCCGCTCATCGGACAGCCCCTTGGCGCGGCCCATCACGATATAGTCCTCACCCAAGAGGTTAATCATGTTGTTGCGCATGGTCATGGCAAAGCCGCCGGTCAGCACCACCACCAGCGTCAGCATCGGCAGCGTGCCGTGATAGATCACGCTGGAGATGTATTCCCAGGTCAGCCCCGGATCGAGCATCGGATCGGCGGCATAGCCATTGGGAAACCAGCGCAGCGTGTAGCCGAACACAAACAACACGATCAGCGACACCACGACGGCTGGGACGGAACTGGAAAAAATCGCCGCCACCGAGACCACGGAATCGAACCAGGTGGCGCGGCGCCACGCCGCCATCACCCCGAGCAGCGAGCCGACGACGAAACTGATCAGCGTCGCCAACCCCACCAGCAGCAGGGTCCACACCAGCGCCCGGCCCAGCAGATCGGTCACCGGCAGCGGGAAATACTTGATCGAGCGGCCCAGATCGCCGGTGAACACGCTTTTGAGATAGGCCAGATATTGTTCGCCGATCGGCGCGTCGATGAAGCCGAAGGTCAGCTTGAGCGCGTTGAGATTTTCCAGCGACAGCTCCGAGCCGGCGCTGGCGAACATGATCTCGATCGGATCACCCGGCATCAGCCGGGGCAGGAAGAAATTGATGGTGGCGGCGGCCAGAAACGCCGCGAGATAAAATGCCAGGCGCCGGAGCAGAAAGGCCATGACGTCTCCCCTTCCGGAGGTGGGGACGCGCCGTGGCGCGCCCCCGGAACGCTATTTCGCCACCGGACGCAGCGCCAGCAGCTGGATCAGCCGGCCCGGATTGGCGTTGGACACCACCGGCGAGATGAACGGATTGTCCGCATCGGCCCAGCCGGTGAAGCGCGTCGTGTTGTATTCGTAGAAGGACGGGCTGTTATAGACCGGGATCACCGGCATGGCCTCGGCCACGATCAGCTGCACCTTGTCCATGATGGTCTTCTGCTCGGCCGGGTCCTTGCTCTGCGAATACTGCTCGAGCAAATCCATCACCTCGGCATTTTCCCAATGCGGCGCGGTGAAGCGGCTCTTGCCGAAATCATCAGGATTAAACGACCGGCGGTAGGGGAAATAGGGGTCCGCCGCCGACGCCAGCGCGTTCAGCGTCATCGAATATTTGCCCGCGATCAGGTCGGAGGTCCACACCGCGGCTTCCGGCGTGCTCATTTTCACGTTGAGGCCGGCTTCCTTGAGGCTCTCCATGGTGATCTGCACCGCGTCGATCCAGTCGGTCCAGCCATTGGGCACTTCGATATCGATGGCGATCGCCGAGCCATCGGGATTGTCGCGGAAACCATCGCTGTCGGCGTCGACATAGCCCGAGGAATCCAGCAGCGCCACGCCGGCCGCCATGTCGAATTTGCCATATTGGCCGAACTGGGTTGCCACTTCCGGGTTGGCAAAGCTCTTGTAGAGTTCGCCCAGCATGGACGGGTCGTCATTGACCAGCGGATAGCCATAGCCGGCGATGTCGACGATGGTCTGGCGGTCGACCAGCATGCTGAGCGCGCGACGGAAGTTCACATCGTTGAACGCCTTGCGGTTATTCTCGTCCGGCGTGACCATGCTGAGCTGGAACGACACCAGGCTCGACGGCGTGAACCAGTATTTATGGTGCTCGGGGTCCTTGGCAACGAACGTATTGTCGATGTCGGGAATAAAGCTCGTCGCCCAGTCCAGCGTGCCTTCGGCCAAAGCCGCCAGCACCTGCGGGTTGTCGGCCAGCTGCGGCAACCGCATGCAGTCGACGGCCAGCGTCGCTGCGTCCCAATAATTCGGGTTGCGGCACTGCTCATAGACCTGCGGCGTGAAGCGGGTGATTTCCGTCAGCGGGCCGGAGCCGACCGGGGTTTCATTGGCAAAGGTCACCGGGTCGTCGATGCTTGCCCAGATATGCTCGGGCACGATGGGCATGCCGACAATGGTGTTGGCAATCAGCGAGTTGGGCTCGTTGAGGTTGAAGCGCACGGTGCGCTCATCGACTTTTTCCACCGAGGCCAGCAGCCCGGTGACCGAGATGAAATCCAGCGCCGGGAATTTCTTGATATAGTCATAGGTGAAAACCACGTCGTCGGCGGTCAGCGCCTCGCCATCCGACCATTTCAGCCCATCGCGCAGGGTGAAGGTGATGGATTTGAGGTCATCAGCCAGCGCAAAGCTCTCCGCCAGGCGGAAATGCGGCTCATTGGCCTTGAGGCGGTTGAACACCACCAGCGGCTCATAGACGAAATCCAGCGTGGTGGCGCGGGCCGTGGTCTGGCCAAAGGGGTTGAAATTGCGCACCCAGGTGGTGGTCTGTTCCGAGCTGGCCGTCAGCACGGCTTGCGCACTTGCCGGCGCCACCGTGGCCAGAAGCGCCGCGGATACAGCCGCGATCAGCGATGTTCTAAGCATTCCTGTCTCTCCTCTGCTGTTGCGGCTCCATCAGGCGAAGCCGTTCTCCCTGAAAATCTGCTCCACTTCGGCGTGGAGCGCCTGCACGTCGACGCGGGTGGTGCCGAGCCGGGCCTGGGCCCGGGCAATGCGGCCGAGGCTGGCCTCGGTCAGCGGCCGCGCCGCATGGGCTGCTGCCGCACTGGCCGCCAGATCGCCTTGGCTATGCAGGGCAATGTCGTAACCGGCGTCGAGCGCGCCGCGCACCCGTTCGGGCCATGTGCCTTTGAGCGCCTCATGGTGAGGCAATCGGTGATCAGCACGCCATCATAGCCAAGCTCGCGGCGGATCAGCTCACAGACCAGTGGCGATACCGAGGCCGGAAGTTCGGTGTCGATCTGGGTGAAGATCAAATGCGCCACCATGGCCCAGGGCGTATCCCTGAGCGCCATGAAGGGGCGGAAATCCGTGCCCCGCATATCCTCGACGCTGGCATCGACCACCGGGCAATCGAAATGCGGATCGACCGTCACCCGGCCATAGCCAGGAATATGCTTCATGATCGGCATCTGACCGACCTCCAGCATGGCGTCGACAACCACCTGCCCCATGGCGATCACCAGCTCGGGATCGTCGCCAAAAGCGCGCTGGCCGATCACGTCATGCGTGCCCGGTCGCGCCAGATCCAGCACCGGGGTGGTGCCGCTGCCGATGGTCAGCTCGGTCATCATCGCGCCCATGGCCAGCGTCGATAGCCGCATGGCGCGCTTGCCCAGCTCAAGATCCTTGCGCGCCAGCGCCCCAAAACTGCCGAGACTCCGAAACAGCGGCCAATTGCCATTGTCGAGCCGCTGCACCCTGCCGCCTTCCTGATCGATATAAACCGGCGCATCCGCCCGCCCCACCGCTTCGCGGAACTGGACGCAGAGGCGCTTGATCTGCTCGGGATTGTCGAGATTGCGCCGGAACAGGAACAGCCCGAACGGGTTGGCCTCGCGGAAAAACGCAATCTCGGAGGCGGAGAGTTCGAGCCCGGGCATGCCGACGAACAAAGCGAGTGGCGTGGTGGTCATGGTCACCCAGCGGTTTCTGGTTTGGCTTTGAGGCGCAGCAGGCCCTGATAGATATCCTCCTTGTCGGCCGGAATGGGCATGACGCCCACGGCGTTGACATAGAAATCCACCGGACCAGCCGAGCCGATAATGGCATAGGCATAGCCCTGCGCCTTCATGGCGATCAGGGTGTGATAAAATAAAGCCAGGCCAATGCCCTTGCCGCGCTGGGTCTCGGACACCCCGGTCGGGCCGAAAAAGCCGCGCGCCGTGGCGTCGTAGCAGGCAAAGCCCACCAGTTCCCCGTCAACCACGGCGATCAGGCAACCCGGCGGCTGGTGCGCCATGGCGGCGCTGACTTCGCTCACCCAATATTCGCTGAAATGGGCACGAACCCAGTCCTTGATGATGTGCTGCTCGGGCGGCAGCGCCACCCGGATCACCGCCCCTACCCCCTCGACGCGCTGGCGCAAGGCGTCCAGTTGGCGACTATGGAGATTGGCGAGCAGATCCATCGATCAATCCTCCAATACAGGCGCTAGCCGGCAGCGCGTGGCTGCTGCTGGCCGGCCGCGCGGCGCAGGAAGCCATCGGCCGCGTTCAGCTTCACCTCGGCGGCGGCGGCGTCGAGCCCGGTCAGCGCCATCAGAATGGCCAGCTTCACATTATTGCGGCTCAACGCCAAATAGCGTTCCGCCTCTTCGCTGCTGCAGCCGGTTGCTTCCACCACAATGCGCGTGGCCCGCGCCGCCAGCTTCTCATTGCTGACCGACAGATCCACCATCAAATTCTCATAGCTCTTGCCGATGCGGATCATGCTGGCCGTGGTCAGCATGTTGAGCACCAGCTTCTGCGCCGTGCCGGATTTGAGGCGGGTCGAGCCGGTCAGGGCCTCGGGCCCCACCACCGGCGAAATCGCGATATCGGCGAGGCGGGCAATCACCGAGTCGGGATTGCAGGACAGCGCCACGGTGACGGCGCCGACGCTCTTGGCGTGATCGAGCCCGCCAATCACATAGGGGGTGCGGCCGCTGACGGCGATCCCCACCACCACATCCTTGGCTGAAACATTGATGGCTTCGAGGTCGCGCCGGCCTTCGTCGCGATCATCCTCGGCGCCTTCGATTGGATGGCGCAAGGCCGTGTCGCCGCCGGCGATCAACCCGATCACCATGCCCTCGGGCACGCCAAAAGTCGGCGGACATTCCGAAGCGTCGAGCACACCCAGCCGCCCGCTGGTGCCGGCGCCCATATAGATGAGCCGCCCGCCCGCCTTGAAGGCATCGACGATGCGATCGACCGCTGCGGCAATATTGGGGAGCACCGCGTTGACCGCCTCGGGCACCCTTGTATCCTCCGCATTCATCGCGGCCAGAATCTGCTGGGTCGACATGAGGTCGATCTGCGTGGTTTGGGGATTGCGCGCTTCGGAAACCAGATCGCCCAGTTCCGCCATCAGGGTGTGTTTTGCCATCGTGCCTTCACTCAAATCCGCTGAAATGCTAGAGGCGAATATTCCTTGTGTCAACGAAACGAGGAATATTGTATTCCAGTTCATGTCGACACGGTGCAGCATGGCGTGGCGGCCAATCGCAGCGCAGCGGCGGCGGTTTGGCAGCGCCAACTACGGAAGCAAGCATGTCCATTCTGAAGATCCTCGGTGCACAATTGGAGTCGATGACGCAGGCGGATCGCCAGATTGCGCAGTTCATCATCGACAATCCCGAACGCATGCTGACCCTGTCTTCGGCAGCATTGGCCGAGGCCACTGGCCGCAGTCAGTCCAGTGTGGTCAAGTTCAGCCAGAAGCTCGGCTATGCCGGTTATCAGCAGCTCAAGCTGGCGGTAAACAAGGCCAAGGCGCTGGAATGGCATTCGCCGGGTGGCGTCATTCACGGCACCATCGACGCCAGCGACAGCTATATGACCATCCTGCAGAAGCTGATCGGCAGCAAGCTGTTGTCGATGCGCGAGACGTCGTCGGCCAATGGCGAACACACCATCGATTTGGCGATTGATGCGCTGGTCAAGGCGCGAAGGGTCCAGCTGGCGGGCGTTGGCGCCTCCTCGCTGGTGGCCAAGGACTTTTCTTTCAAGCTGCTCAAGCTGGGCCGCACCGTGCTGCTCGACAACGATAGCCACATCCAGATTTCCAATGCGTCGGCGCTGAACGAAAACGACGTGCTGATGGCGCTGTCCCATTCCGGGCGGAGCCTCGAAATCCTGCGCATCGCCGAACTGGCCAAGCAGCGCGGCGCCACCATCATCTCGATCACCGGGTTGCAGCCCAATCCGCTGCTCGATCTGGCCGATATCAGCCTGTTCACCGTGGCCGATGAAGAGCGGGTGCGCTCCTCCGCCATAACCTCGCGCGACGCCCAGCTGATGCTGATGGACATGCTGTTCATCCTCCTGGTCCGACGCCAGCCCGATGCCTATGACTACATCCATCGCAGCGAGACCGCCGTCACCGTGTTGAAGGCCTGAAACCAGCCACGACAAGCTCCGTCTCTTAATTTTATATTCTTGACACTAAGAAGATTTGGAATTTAGTATTCCAACGTTGGCCCGCCTTGGAGGGGTGTGCCGGCTTGCAGCGGCTTGCCTGCCCGCTGGACCTTGGAGGAGGCGTCTTGGCTCAACTATCGCTGCGCGGCATCAAGAAGCGCTTCAAGAACACCGAAGTGCTGCACGGCATCGACCTCGAAATCGGGGATCGCGAATTTGTCGTGTTTGTCGGCCCGTCCGGTTGCGGCAAGTCGACCCTGCTGCGGCTGATCGCCGGGCTCGATCCGATGAGCGAAGGCGAGTTCTTCCTCAACGGCAAGCGCATGAACGACGTACCGCCCTCGCGGCGCGGCATCGCCATGGTGTTCCAGTCCTATGCGCTCTACCCGCATATGGATGTTTACGAAAACATGGCCTTTGGCGCCCGCCTGATGGGGCTCGACAAGGCCGAGGTCGAACAGCGCATCGCCGACACCGCGCAGATGCTGCGCCTCGAACCGCTGTTGCAGCGCAAGCCGCGCGAACTCTCGGGCGGCCAGCGCCAGCGCGTCGCCATCGGCCGGGCACTGGTGCGCAAGCCGGATGTGTTCCTGCTCGATGAGCCGCTGTCCAATCTGGACGCCGCCTTGCGCTCCGATGTGCGGCTCGAAATCGCCCGCCTGCACCACGATATCGGCGGCACCATGATTTACGTGACCCATGATCAGGTCGAGGCCATGACCCTGGCCGACAAGATCGTGGTGATGAATGAAGGCCGCATCGAGCAGGTCGGCTCGCCGCGCCAGCTCTACGAAACCCCCGCCAACACCTTCGTCGCCACCTTCATCGGCTCGCCCCGCATGACCCTGCTCGACGTCGCCCGCGACGGTGACCGGCTGGCCATGCAAGGCGGCGGCGCGGTGGCCGTCGGCCCCATGCCCGAAGGCAATGCGTTCAAACTCGGCCTGCGCTCCGATGCGGTGAAGCTGGCCAGGGGCCACACCGATGAGGGCTTTGCCGGTCAGGTGGTTTACACCGAATATCTGGGCGACAACGCCTATGTCTATGTGCGGCTGACCGACGGCATTTTGCTGGCCGCGCGCACCGCCCCCAATGACAGCTTTCCGCCCGATGAACTGGTCACCGTCCGGGTGGAACCAGCATCGGCGCATTTCTTTTCCGCCGAGCATGGCCGGCGGCTGACGCCTTAAACGACTGCAACAGGGAGGAACCTTCATGAAGACCAATCTTATCCGCATCGGCGCGGCGCTCGGCGCCGTGCTCATCGCCGTCCCGGCACTGGCCCAGGACCTGACCTTCTGGAGCTGGCGCCAGGAAGACCGTGCTGCCTATGAGCAGTTCATCGACACCTTCGAAGCCGCCAATCCCGGCATCACGGTCAAGTTCGAGACCTTTGAGGCGACCAATTACAACACCATTCTGGCCACCGCCCTCGCCGGCGGCACCGGTCCCGACGTGGCCCAGGTCCGCGCCTATGGCGGCCTCGAAAACCTCGCCATTGGTGGCTATCTCGAGCCGCTGACCACCGAGATGATCCCAGCCCTCTCCGCCTTCGCGCCCACCGCGCTCGCCGCTGAAAGCATGCGCGAAGACGGCACGCTCTATGCCGTGCCCTTCGCCAGCCAGTCGCAGCTGGTGATCTACAACAAGGCCATTTTCGACGCCAATGGCCTCGCCGAGCCGCAGACCTGGGACGAACTGGTCGCCGCCAGCCAGAAGCTCAAGGATGCCGGCGTTATCCCCTTCGCCAACGGCACTGCGACCGCCTGGCAGAACGAGACCGTCACCTTCGGCCTCGGCTCCTCGCTGATGGGCCGGGACTTCTATGATGCGCTGATGGCCGGCGAAGCCGACTTCACCGATGAGCGCTTCACCTCGGCTCTGGGCGCGATCGCCAGCCTCGCCGCCGACTACTTCCCCGATGGCTTTATCGGCCTCGATTACCCCTCGGCCCAGCAGCTGTTCAGCTCGGGCATGGCCGGCATGTTTGTCGGCGGCTCCTATGAGCTGGCCACCTTCAAGGCGCAGAACCCCGATATCGAGCTCGGCATGTTCGCCTCTCCCGGCAGCGCCGCTGCCGATGAGAAGCTGGTGGCGATCTATTTCGACGGTGGCTACGCGGCCAATGCCGCCGGCGCCAACAAGGAAGCCTCGCTCAAGTTCCTCAACTATCTGGCCAGCACCGAATTCGGTCAGGCCATGGCCAATACGCTCAGCGCCGTCTCGGCCGTGCCGGGCGTCAGCTTCGACAGCCCGCTGCTGGCCGAGGTAAACGAACTCAACCAGCACTCCATTCCCTATCTGATGCTGGTGAATTTCCGCTATGGCGAGCCTTCCGGCTCGGTGCTGATCCAGGGCGAGATGCAGAAGCTGTTCTCCGGCGAGACCACGCCTGAGGCCATCGGCACGGCGATCACCGACGGGCTCGCTGCCTGGTACGCGCCGTTCAAGAAGTAAGCCACCACGCTTGCGCCCCTTCCCGCTTGCGGGAGGGGGCATCCCCGCCCCGACTGTCCAGCGAAGCGAACGCGACATGCCCCAATTACGGATGACCGGCCGTGGTCTGTGGATCACCGTGCTCATCGTGCCGCCACTGGCGTTTGTGGCGCTGTTCATCGTCTATCCGATCCTGTCGGCCTTCGCTTATGCCTTCTTCGACTGGCAGGGCCTGCGCCGCGGCGCCTTTGTCGGCCTCGAGAATTTCTCCACCGTCCTGTTCGTCGAGCCCTATCGCAGTTGGACCATCAATGCCTTCAGCCACAACATCACGGTGTTCGTAGCGCTGATGGTGCTGCAGAACGGGCTGGGCTTTCTGCTCGCCTATGCCCTGTGGCGCGAATTGCCCGGCGCCCGCTTTCACCGCATCGCCGTGTTCCTGCCCGTGGTGCTCTCCACCATCATCGTGGCCTATCTGTTCAAGCTGTTCCTCCATCCCCTGTTCGGCGCGGTCAATCTCAGCCTGCGCGGCATGGGGCTGGGCTGGCTGGCCCAACCCTGGCTGGGGCAGAGTTCCACCGCCCTGTGGTCGCTGATCGCCGCTCAGGCCTGGCACATGGTGGGTTTTCCCACCCTGGTGTTCCTCGCCGGCATGCAGCGCATCCCGGGGGAAATCCTCGACGCCGTGCGCATGGAAACCGAAAGCGAATGGGTCAAGATCACCAAAGTGGTCTGGCCGCTGGTCGCCCCCAGCGCCACCATCGTCTTCACCCTGCTGTTTGTCGGCGCCTTCAACTGGTTTGAGCTGCCCTACATCATGGCCGGGCTCGACGGCTCGCCCTTCGGCTCCACTGACGTGCTGGGGCTTTATTTTTACCGCACCGCCTTCGGCAACGTCTCGTCCGGCCAGCAGGATTTCGGGCTGGGCAGCGCGCTGGCCGTGCTGATCTTCATCTTCATCGCCGCCATTGCCAGCGTCATCACCGTCAGGTTGCGGGCCCGGGAGATTCAGCTGTGAGCGCCGCCGAAACTGCCTATTACGACCGCAAGGGTCCGTTCGCCGCGCTGGGCCGCGACGGGCTGCTGCAGATCATCCTGATCACCAATACCGTCATCATGCTGGCGCCCATCGTCATCATGGTATTCTCGGCCTTCAAGACCACGCCGCAGATTTTCCAGTCGCCCTTCTCCGTCCCTGATTTCACCCAGGTGGCGAACTTCATCAAAATCTGGACCCAGACCAATTTCCTGCGCTATCTGCTGAACTCGTTCTTCGTCACCGGCGCCTCGATGGTGCTGATCCTGACGCTGGGCACCATGGCCGCCTATGCCATCGGCCGCTATGCCTTCACCGGCGCCAGCTTCATCCTGATGTTCTTCCTCGCCGGGCTGACCCTGCCGCTCAAGCTGGCCATCATTCCGCTGTTCATGCTGATGCGGGACTTGTCGATCCTCAACAATCAGCTGTCGCTGATCTTCGTCTATACCGCCATGGGCCTGCCCTCGACGGTGTTCATCATGACCGGCTTCATCCGCACCCTGCCCAATGAGCTGGAGGACGCCGCCCGCATGGATGGCGCCAGCGAGGCCCGCATCATGTGGTCGATCATGCTGCCGCTGGTGCGGCCCGCCATGGTCATCGCCGCCATCCAGAACGTAGTGCCGATCTGGAACGATTTCTTCTTCCCGCTGGTCTTCATCCAGAATGATGACCTCAAAACCCTGCCGCAGGGCCTCACCACCTTCATGGGCGAATACACCACCGATTGGGGCGTGCTGTTCTCCGGCCTGACCCTGTCGGCCGCGCCCATCGTCATCCTCTATATCGTGCTGTCCAAGCAGTTCATCGCCGGCATGACCTCGGGTGCGGTGAAATGAAACTGCCACGCGGGCTGATCGTCTCCTGCCAGGCGCGGGCCGATAACCCGTTGCATGGCCCCGCCTTCATGGGCGCCATGGCGCTGGCCGCCCGCGATGGCGGCGCCGTCGCCATTCGCGCCAACGGCCCCGACGACATTGCTGCGGTCAAAGCCGCCGGCCTGCCGATCATCGGCATCCACAAGATCTTCTCCGACCGCTACCCGGTTTACATCACCCCCAACTTCGTCGTCGCCGAAGCCATCGTCGCGGCGGGCGCAGAGATCGTCGCTCTCGACTGCACCGCCCGCCCCCGCAATGGCGAAGCCCCCGAGCAACTGGTGTGCCGCATCCGCGACGAGCTGGGCGCGGAAGTGTTTGCCGATATTTCCACAATCGAAGAGGGTCTGGCCGCCGCCGATTACGGCGCGACCTATGTCGCCACCACGCTTTCGGGCTATACTGAGGCGACGCAACCCAAGCCACAGGAGCCCGATCTGGCCCTGCTCGAAGCTCTCGCCTCGCGCCTCTCCGTGCCGGTCATCGCCGAAGGCCGCTTCAACACGCCCGCTCTGGTGCGGCGGGCCTTCGACGCCGGCGCCCATGCCGTCGTCGTCGGCACCATGATCACCAATCCGCGCGAAATTACCCGTAGCTTCGTCACCGAAGGCGTCCCCCATTGAGTGCTCATCTGGGCATTGATGTCGGCGGCACCGCCAGCCGCTGGGTCGCCTGCGACGAAACTGGTGCAGTGCTGGCGCGCGGCCAGGCCGCTGGCGCGACCGGACACATCTTCAATCCGGTTGAAAAGGAACGCCTGCGGCTGGCGCTCGTCAGCATCGCCCAGGCGTTGGGCGCGGCCGGGCTGGCCACAACCAGCATCACCATCGGCCTGACCGGCTATGGCTCCGCCGTCGCCGCCGAGGTGGAAGCCCTGATCGCCGCCGTGTTTATGGCGGGACCCGGCTCCATCATCATCACCGATGATATCGTGCTGGCCTATATGGCCAATTTCGCGCCGGGCGAAGGCCATCTGATTTCCGCCGGTACCGGCTCCATTGGCCTGCATATCAGCGCCGACAGCAGTTTTGTCCGCGTCGGAGGCCGGGGCATTCTCATCGACGATGCCGGTTCGGGCAGCTGGATCGCGCTGCGGGCGCTGGACCTGCTCTACCGCGCGCAAGACCATAACGGCTCCTTTGACGTCGTCGCCACGCTGGCCCAGCATATGTTCAACGCCATCGGCGGGGCCGAATGGCACGCTGTGCGCCAGTTCATCTATGCCGGCGACCGCGGCCGCATCGGCACTCTCGCCGTCGCGGTTGCCCGCGCTGCCCATGACGGTGATCTGGTCGCCACGACAATCCTGCGCGACGCCGCCGCCGAACTGGCGCGTCTGGCCCAAGCCCTGATCGCCCGGGCCGGCCACCACCCCGTCGGCGTCATCGGCGGCGTGCTCAAACTGCATCCGCTGATCACCGAGGAAATTCAGCGCCTGCTGCCCGACGCCGATATCCGCCTGCTCAACGCCGACGCCGCCCTCGCCGCCGCCCAACTGCAAACCAGCAGCACCCCCGGTTGGCGGCAAGTGCTGGCCGCGCGAACATCGATCGGCTAGTCGCACAGGGGCCGGCATTTGGGCGACCCTGATCCCTCCCCACAAGAGAGGGCGACGATGGCACCGGCATCGCAACCTGCGCCTCCCTCCCCTTCGATGGGGAGGGAATGAGGGTGGGGTGGAGCCAAGCACACGGAGACAACATCGAACCACCGTGTCATCCCGGCCTTGAGCCGGGACCCATCCTGAGATGGCCGTAACGGTGTGATCGGGGGATGGGCCCCGGCTCAAGGCCGGGGTGACATCGTGGTTGGGGCAACGTCCACCCCCCCGCCATCCTTACATGTAGCGCACAAGGGTCTTGCTTCAAGGCCCCGCCCCTGGCGTAAAACCTCTGTCCGACCCCAACTGTGCGGAGCGACCCATGCCCAATCCCCAGCCTGCAATCATCATCGCCGGCGGCGGCCCGACCGGGCTGATGCTGGCGGGCGAACTGGCGCTGGCCGGCGTTACACCACTCATCATCGAGCGCCGCCCCAGTCAGAACCTCGCCGGCTCGCGCGCCGGGGGCCTCCATTCCCGAACCATCGAAATCCTCGACCAGCGCGGCATCGCTGAACGCTTTCTGGACGAGGGGCAAAAGGCGCAGGTCGCCGGCTTTGCCGGAGTGAAATTTGATATCAGCGACTTTCCCACCCGCCATCCCTATGGGCTCGGCCTATGGCAAAACCATATCGAACGCATTCTCGCCGGTTGGGTCAACGAGCTAAAGGTGCTGATTTACCATGGTGTTACGGTCACGAACTTCACCCAAGACGCCAGCGGCGTCGATGTAGTCCTCAGCGATGGCCGGGTGCTGCATGCGCAATATCTCGTCGGCTGCGACGGCGGGCGCAGCCTGATCCGCAAGACTGCCGGTATCGACTTCCCCGGCCTCGACCCGACCACCAGCAACCTCATCGCCCAGGTCGAGCTTGCTGAATTGCCACCGGCCTGGGGCACCACCCGCAACGCCTTCGGCGTCCATTCGCTGGGCCGGGTCGAGTACGAAATCCGCGATGGCGAGGTGATCTATGCCGACACGGGCCCAATCGGCGTCATGGTCACCGAAGAGCAGGTCGGCGCCAATGGCGACCCGACGCTGGACGATCTCCGCAAGGCAATGATCGCCGTCTATGGCACCGATTACGGCGTCCACAGCCCGATCTCGATCTCCCGCTTCACCGATATGGCGCGGCAGGCCGCCACCTGCCGCCAGGGCCGGGTGTTGATTGCCGGCGACGCCGCCCATGTGCATCCGCCCGATGGCGGTCAGGGGCTGCAGACCGGGGTGCAGGACGCAGTCAATCTGGGCTGGAAGCTGGCGCAGGTGATCAAGGGCATTTCGCCCGACAGCCTGCTCGACACCTACCACGCCGAACGCCACCCCATTGGCGCCCGCGTGTTGCGCAATACCATCGCCGCCGTGGCGCTGCGCCGCGACGACGGCCGCACCAAGGCGCTGCGCGACACCGTGGCGGAATTGCTGGGCATGGACGAGCCGCGCCGCCACTTCGCCGCCATGCTGTCCGGGCTCGACATCCATTACGATTTCGGCCCTGGCCATCCCCTGCTCGGCCGTCGCATGCCCGATCTCGATCTGGTCACCACCAAAGGCCCGCTGCGCGTCTTCAGCCTGCTGCATCAGGCCCAACCGCTGCTGCTCAATTTCGGCGCACCCGGCGCGTTCGACATCACCCCATGGGCGGATCGGGTACAACTGCTCGACGCCCACTATGCCGGCCCATGGGACCTCCCGGACCTCGGCTCGATCCCCGCGCCCGCCGCCGTGCTGATCCGGCCCGACGGCTACGTCGCCTGGGTCGGGGACCAGAGCCAGCAGGGACTGACCGACGCCCTCACCACCTGGTTCGGCCCTCCCGCCCCGCCCTAAGTCGCAAAAAAAATTGCTCGGGCGTGTCGAGCCAGCCGGGAGCCATTCGTCTAGAATGGTACACGCTCGGAGGGGCAAAAATCATGGAACGACATTATGGCTGGGTCATCGTCGCCGCCGGGGCGCTGATCACCTGTGTGGCGGCGGGCTCGATGTTCGCGCTGCCGGTCTATCTGCAACCGATGGCCGACGACACCGGCTGGTCGCGCGCCGGCATTTCCGGGGCCATGACCATCGGCTTTATCGTCATGGGCTTTGCCGGTTTTTTCTGGGGCACGGTCAGCGACCGCATCGGCGCCCGCCCAGTGGTGCTGATCGCCTCGGGCCTGCTCGGCCTCGGCCTGTTCCTCGCCAGCCGCGCCACTGACCTGCTGCAATTTCAGTTCGCCTATGGCGGGTTGATCGGCGCCGCTGGCGGAGCCTTCTTCGCTCCGCTCATCGCCACAACTCTGGCCTGGTTCGACAAAAACCGCAGTCTGGCCGTTTCGCTGGTCTCGATCGGCGGCGGCGTCGCGCCGATGGTGATCACCCCCTTGGCCAGCGTGTTGATCGAAGCCTATGGCTGGCGCAGCGCCATGCTGATCATCGCCATCGCCGCCTGGATCATCCTGCTGCCCACCAGCCTGCTCATTCGCCGCGCCCCCATCCTGTTGGCGGCAGCGGCGCCGGTCGATGGCCCGCAGCCAAAAAAATCCTCAACCTGGTCGGCCCTGCGCACACCACAATTCGCAGTGCTCGCCGTGGTGTTCTTCCTCTGCTGTGGCGCGCATTCCGGCCCGATCTTCCACACCGTCAGCTACGCCATGATCTGCGGCGCCTCGGCCCTGGCCGCCGCCAGCATCTATAGCGTCGAAGGCGTCGCCGGCCTGTTCGGTCGGCTGGCGTTCGGCATCATGGGTGACAGGCTCGGCGTCAAGCGGGTGATCATCGGCGGCTTGCTGCTGCAGGCGGCCGGCATCTTCACCTATATCTACGTCACCCAGCTCACCGAGTTCTACATGCTCGCCGTGGTGCTCGGCATGGCCTATGGCGGCGTCATGCCGCTCTATGCGGTGTTGGCGCGCGAATATTTCGAGCCGCAGGTGATGGGCATGGTGCTGGGTGGCATCACCATGACCTCGAGCATCGGCATGGCGTTTGGCCCGCTCGGTGGCGGCTGGATTTTCGATACGTTTGGCGACTATCACTGGCTCTATATCAGCTCGGCCGCCATCGGCCTGGCCGCCGCCGCCATGGCTCTGGCCTTCCCGCCAGAAAACCGCAAGAAATCTGCCAGCATGCTGCCGGCGTGAGCTTGTCGTCAGGCGGGGCTGGCTTCGGTCGCTCCGCCATCGCCGTCGTCATCCCCGCCAGCATAAGCCGCTGACAATTCACGATAATACCGCGAGTTGAAGGCCAGAATGGTCAGCATCACCCCGAACAGGCCGGCGACGGTGAAAACCAGCGCAATGCCGCGATCCGGCCCGGTCCCGAACCAGCTGCCGATGGCATCAGCCCCCGCCCCGTCGGTCATAAACGGAATGACCACGAACTGCGTCAGCGGCCCAATCAGGAAGGCCGTCAGCGGCGAAGCGGACTGTTCCACCGATTGAGCGAAGCCGAATACCCGGCCCTGCCGCTCCAGCGGCACCACCTTTTGCAGCGTCGTATGTTCGGCCGCCTCGGCATAAGGCCCCAGCAGCATCCAGATGAAACAGCCACCAGCCAGCAGCCAAATCGACGGCTGGATGGTGAAGATGCAGCATACGCCCCAGGTGATGAGATTGACTAACAGCAGGGTACGCAAGGGATTTTTGCCCAGCCCGGTCTGCGAAATGATGATGCCGCTGGCGATGAAGGCCGTAGAAAGCACGCCGAACAACAGCCCCCAGACCTGCACCGAAACCAGCGACAGCCCATAGGCATCAAGCAGCGCCATGAAGATGCCGCCGAGGAAATTGTTCATGGTGGCGAAAAAGATCAACGCAAACAGCCCCGGCACCGCCGCGATCACGGCAATGGTGCCCCTGATATCAACAGTCTTGGGCGCCGCCGGCTCACCCGGAACCGCGGCAACGCGCTGCTCGTCAATCGTCACGAAATTGAGATGCAGGAAGGCCAGCAGACTCAGCGCCAGCGCCATCAGCAACACCGCCAACATGCCGCCATAAGCCACAAGGAAGCCGCTGATGACCGAGGTCGTCAGAAACCCAATGCCGCTCACCATGCCGACCAGCCCATTGGCCTTGTCGCGCCGATCCTCGGGGATCAGCACGGTCACCAGCGTTGGCAGCGCGATGGAGCGGATATTGCCGGCAATCACCCCGAGCATGATCAGCAGCACAAAGCCCCAGAGATAAAGGCCATAGGGATCGGTGAACGCCCCTTCCGGCTCCAGCAGCAGCACGATAAGCGCCAGGCCGTAGAAGCCGAAAGATACGACGCTGGAGCCCATCATCACCAGCTTTTTGGGATTGTGATCGACAATGCTACCGAGCCAGAAGCCAAAGCCGGCGGTGAACACCAGATAGAGCCCGGCAATCATGCCGGTGGCGAATACCGACTGGGTCTCGATGAACACCCAGAAGGTCACCGCGAACCAGACGGTGAAGTTGGTGATATTGGCGACGAGATTGTTGCCGAGGATGTGATAAAAAGTCTTGTTCATGACGTCACCTGCACCTCGCGCGGGGCGTTAAACTATGGGTTTATCGCGGCTTGCTCAAGTAACGATTGACCGTGTCAGCTTCTGTCAGCAGGCGGTTTTCTGCTCCAAGCCGTGCTAGCGTGGCACCCATGAACATCCTCTATGTCATGGCCGCCGAGGCCGAATATGGGCCGCATCTGCGGGCCCGGATCACGCCGCTGATGACCGGCATCGGCCCGGTGGAAGCCGCCGTGGCGGTGACGCGGGCGCTGGCCGAACGGCAGGACAATCTGCCCGGACTGGTGGTGTCACTCGGCTCGGCTGGCTCGCGTAGTCTGGAACAATGCGGCGTCTATCAGGCCAGCAGCGTCAGCTATCGCGACATGGATGCGTCGGCGCTGGGCTTTCCCATGGGCCAGACGCCCTTCCTCGATCTTCCGGCCGTGCTGCCGCTGCACACCATCCCGGGCCTCGCCACGGCCACGCTGTCGACTGGCGCCAATATCGTTTCCGGCGTGGCTTATGACGCGATCGAGGCCGAGATGGTGGATATGGAAACCTATGCCGTGCTGCGGGCTTGCCAGAGCTTTGGCGTGCCGCTGCTGGCGCTGCGCGGCATTTCGGATGGCGCAGAAGAGCTCGGCCATGTCGGCGACTGGACGCAGTATCTGCACATTATCGATGAGAAGCTGGCGGCGGCGGTCGATGTGATCGAGGCGCTCAGCGCCTAGTTACCACTGGCCTTTTTGTCGCGGCGGGCGCGGCGCCAGGTGGTCCATTTGCGGGTGCCACGGACGATGGCCAGATTGACTGGTCCTTGCAGGAACACCAGATCGATCGCCAGCAGCAGCAGGCCCAGCGGCAGCATCCAGATACCCAGCACCGGCAGGAAGCTGAAAATACCGCCCAAAATCAACAGGATGCTCAGTGGAATGCGAACCCAGCGCGCACCGGGACGGCGAACGCGTTCGAGCAGGCGGGCGGCGAAATCGGGTATGCGGCGTTGCAGGCGGTCAAACTGCCGGTTGAGGCGGTCGTGGCTCTTGGCTGCCATAGTCGGATCCCCTCGGACGGAACTGTTCCACCCACTATCTGGGCATAAGACATATAGTAGCCAAGAGGAATGCGGTTACTTTTTCGTGCAAACGGCTAAATCGCCCCAGATAGCGGGCTGGGGGAACCTCCGGCCCGGCGCCGAGTTGAGCCACTACACACTCAACTTACCGGAGCGAGCCGATGGCCACCGCCGCCAAACGAACCCTCAAGACCGTCGAAGACGCCAGCGAAAACATGTCCGATGCACTGCATGACCAGGTTGCGAACTTGCGTAAGGAAATCGCCGCAATCTCTTCTGCTGTCAGCGAATATAGTGGCGGCGCGCTGGACGATGTACAGCACAACGCCGTGGCCATCGCCAAGGAAGTGCGCCACCAGGGCGCCGTGGTTGCCAAGCAGGTCGGCCGCCAGGCCAATGCCGCCGGCAAGGCGGTGCAGGAGAACCCGGTTCCGGCCCTAGTCGCGCTCGGCGTCATCGCCCTGCTCTCGACGCTGATCTTCACGCGCCACTGAGCTTTGTCGTTTCATTAACCCTTCGACGCAGGCCTTCCTTAAGTCTGTTGGGGCATTTTCGGTCAAACTTGCACAAAAGCAACAGACCGGAGATGCCCCATGGCGCGTTCCCAAACAGCCATATTGCGTTTCGCCGCTTTTGCCGTCGCGGTGACCAGCCTGGGTGGCTGCAGTTTCCTGGGCCTCAATTTCGGCATGGCGCAGCTCAGCGAAAAAGAATGCCTGATGCGCGCGATGTATTTCGAGTCCAACCGCTCCAGTTCCGAAGGCATGCTTGCCGTCGGAACCGTGGTGATGAACCGGGTCCATGACGGCCGCTACCCCAGATCAGTCTGCGGCGTGGTGGGGCAGAAAAACCAGTTCGCCCAGGGCGTACTCACGCGCAAGATGACCGATAGCGGCGCGGTTTTGGCGGCGCAGACCGCCGACCAGGTGCTGCGTGGCGCGCGGCATCCCGGCGTGCAGAATGCCCAGCATTTCCACACCGCCGGCCTGCGCTTCCCCTACAACAATATGTATTACGTGCTCGAAGCTGGCGGCAACGAGTTCTACGAAAAGCGCACTCCCGGAACATTCTGAGGTCCCGGCAGGAAGCCTAGAAATCGCCGCCGATATCGAAGTCGCCACCATCGAAACCGTCGCCACCGGCGTCAATATCCTGCTGATCGTCAGCGCTGCCACTGTCCGGCTCCCCGGCCTGCGCCTCGCCGCCGAGCATGCCGACAATGGCGCTCCCCAGCAGCATGCCGCCGGTAACGCCAAGCGCAGTCTGTGCCGCGCCCGCGAGAAAGCCGCCGCCCTGCCCGCGCCGGTCAGCATAATCCTGCGACCCACGATCCCATGGTCCACGGCGGGCCGGCCGACGCGGTGGCACGTCGCCGCCGAACAGACTGTCGAGAAAGCCGCCGCCTGAGCTGGCGCGCTGGTTGGCCTCAAGCTCCTGAATGCGCTCCTGCGCCTGCCGCAGTGCCTCTTCCTGCACCAGAATGGTCTGGGCCATGTAATAGGGCGCGGGCGGAAATTCGCGCAATCGCTGCTGGATCAGTGCTTCGGCATCCCGATCACGCGGCTGGCTGTTGCGCGCCACATCTTCGATGCGGTTGAACAGGCTGTCGATCGCCTGCTGGTCTTGCTGGTTCGGCATGGGCCCACTCCTGAGCGACGGATGATGGGGAATAAGTGGGTAGCAAGGCCAATCGTTGCAATGTTGATCGCCCCATTGGACTTTGCCTCACAAAAGCCACGGCTTGGCCAAAACTTCGCCAGGACTCGCAGTGTAACGAGACCGTGATTGGCCGCATAAGTGGCCGAGACCACAGGGATATTCTCAATGACCACCAAGATCCTGCTGCCGCTGGCTGCCGTCGCCCTCCTGACTCTGGCTGCCTGCAGCGACTCCAACGCCCCTGCAGCGCCCGCAGCGACGACCGAAACCGCCCCGGTGGCAGCGCCCGCCGCAGCGGCAGCACCCGCTGTCGAAGCCGTTCCGGCCGCGCCGGCGATGGCACCTGCTGCCGCTCCTGCCGCAGCCCCTGCTGCCGATGCCACCACGGTGACCCCGGAGCAGGCGATGCAGGCTGTGCAGGCCCAGGCCGCCACCATGACCGATGCGCAGAAGGCCGAAACCATTGCTGCTGCCCGCAAGGCCGCTGAAGATGCCGCCAAGGCGCAGGGCCTGACGGCCGAGCAGATCACCCAGGCCGGCGACATGGCTGAGCAGGCCGCCAAGCAGATGCTTGGCGTTCAGTAAGCTCGAAATTACCGATCAATCCGGCCTCGCGATCCATTGCGGGGCCGGTTCCGGCTATTTCTGCGTACTGACCCGCAACACATAGCCGATGACGATGGCCACGGCCTCGTAGAGTTCAAGCGGAATGGTGTCGTCGATTTCGACGCCGCTGAGCGCCTCGGCCAACACCGGATTGGCCTCGATCACCACGCCATTTTCCTCCGCCAGTTCGACAATGCGGTCGGCGAGCAGCCCACGCCCCTTGGCGATGACGCGCGGCGCGTCCCGCGTCCCCTTTTCATATTGCAGCGCCACAGCTAGCGCGCGTGGTTTGCGGTCATCGCTCATGTGCGCGCATCCACGAAATGGCCCGAAGGCGCAGGCGGCGGCGCCGGTGGCGCGCCGTGGCGGACGATGACGGCGCTGGGGTTGAGACCGGCCGCCATGAGCCCATCGCGCAGCAGCGCTAGGTCCGCCTCCAGCGCCGCCGAGGTTTGAGGCTCGGTGGCCCACAGCATCACGCCCGTGGCCCCGGCCCGTAGCGACACCTGCGCACCCACTTCTCCCATGCCCGGCAGGTTCAGCGCGAAGCGCAATTGCCAGCCACGCTCGCCGCCTTCGGCACCCTCATTGCTTTGGTCGCGGTGAATCTGGATCTGCATCAGCGTCTGCTGGGTGCCGACCAGCACCGGCAGGTCCATGCTCCAATCGCCGGTTCGGCCCAACGGCTCGGGCAAAGAGGCATGCTGGTGCAGCCGGACCCGCGCCAGCGCTGAATCCGTGCGCTCCAGCAATTGCTTGCCGATCGCTTCGGGCCCGTCATCGGGATCGAGCGGCGGCGGCTCGTTGGCCCGGGCGCGCGGCACGCTGCCTTTCAGCGGCGGCGCGATATGGGCGACCGGCGTCACCGGCGCATGCTGGCCCAGCCAGGTGGTCAGCGTCTGCCGCAAGGCCAGCAGCGCCGACTTCATGTCGGCCTGTGGCAGTGGCGACTGGCCGCGCGCCAGCGCGGCCTCCTGAAACACGCCCGAGCTGCGTACCGCATTCTGCAAGCTTGCGCCGTCGAATTTGACGCCGTCGATGGCCACTCGCCCTGCCAAGACCTGCTGCGCCGCCCGCAGCACCGGCTCCGGGAGCACGACCCGGCCGGCAATGGCCGTCAGCGCCGCCGTCAGATTGGTCACCGCGCCCTGCCGGGGCACGGAAGCCTGTACCATCTGGGCGAGGGCCGCCTGTGGGGTCGCCGGCTGGGCCGGAGGCGGTTGATTGGAGAGGCCGCCCCCGGTCATGGCTGGGGCCACCGGCTGGATGCCACCGGGTATGGGCTGCGCGGCTGGCGGCGTGGCGGGCGCCGTGGTCGCAACAGCGGTTGCAGCCGGGTTGGTCGACACCATCGCTGGCGAGGCCGGGGCATAAGGCGTCGCTGGCAACACTACTGGCTGAGCGGGCTGCGCTGCCGCCGGGCTGGTCGGTTGCGCGGCGAGTGGCACGGGCTGTGGCGACGGCAAAATCTGCGGCGGTGGTGCCGACGCTGGGGACATCGGAAGGGGACTAGCCGGTTGCGGCACTGGCGGGCTGGCTGCGGCGGGCGCTGGGCTGGGCGTTACGGCGGCTGCCGGCTGCAGCGCCAGGCGCAATTGCGGGCCGCTGCCCTGCACCTCAAAGGTCAGGGTCTGCCCGGCCTGCACTACCATCGGCAGCAGCAGGTTCAGCATTTGCCCGCGGATTTCCACCTGGGTGCCGCCATTCGGCGCTGTGGCGACGATCCTGGCATCGATCAATTGCCCGGCCTGCAAGGCCAAGGCCTGCAAGGCCAAGGCCTGCAGCGCCCCGGTGCGGGCGGCAGTCACCAGTTGGGGAAGTTGGGAAGGGATCGACATGCGTTCCAACCCTCGGCCGCCCTATGCGGCCTGCCCACTCTAGCAGGTGGGACGATTCCCGCTATCGGCGTTCAGTCGGGCCGGACGTCGGTATAATCCTTGGTGGCCGGCTTGCCGCGGAAGGTCACCCAGAAGAAATTCAGCGTGTAGGTGCCCGCCGTGCGGAACACACCTTCCTTCTCCAGCCGGCGGCCGGAGGTGTTCATCTTGAGGGCAAAGGTGAATTTGACCTTGCCCACCTTGGACAGGCGCACGGCGACATCGGTGTCTTCGCCGAAAAACTGGATCGAGCGGTCATAGCCGCCCACCTGCGCCCAGGCGGCGCGCTTGAAGACGAAATTGCCACCCTGCACCACCGAGCCGACGCGCAAAATATAGCGATTGAGCACGTAGATCAGCCAGGTCAGGCCGTAGAACATATTCACCAGGAACCGGCTCCAAGCGCTCATGTCGTAATAGACATAGGGGCCGCTGAGGCACGCCAGCTTGGGATCGCGCTGGAATTCGGTCAGCACGGTGTCGAGCCAGCCGGCCGGCACCATGGTGTCGCTGTCGATATTGGCGACCAGCTCAAAACCTTCGCTGGCGGCAAAGCCGGCGTCGCGGGCATTGACCAGACCCTTTTTGGGCTCATCCACCACGCGGACACTGGGGAAGCTGCGGGCGATTTCGCCGGTGCGGTCCGTGGAAGCATTGTTGACGACAATGATCTCGGCATCGGCCCCGGAGCGCGCGATTTCGGCCACCACCGAGTCGAGGCATTTGCCGATCAGCGCCTCTTCATTATAGGCGGGTATGACGAAGGCCAGTTTCATTGCTGCCTCTGGGCTAAGGGGGCGGCGCGGCGCGCCGCGATGCGCTGCCAATAGCCGCTGACTGCGGCAACGGCAACAGAGCAGCGCGCTTTTCCTGGGGCAAGCCCCGGCTCGCCTCAGCCGATATAGTCGCGCTTGCCAATCGGCACGCCGGCAGGACGCAGAATGGCGTAGGCCGTAGTGACGTGGAAGAAGAAGTTCGGCAGTGCCCGCTCGGTCAGATAGGTCTGGCCCGACATGGTCACGTCCTTGCCGCCCAGCTTGAGCGTCACTTGCCGCTCGTTGCCGCCCTCAAGGTCTTCCGGCTTGATCGTCGCCAGCAGGTCGAGCGCCTTCTGGATACGGGCGCGGAGTTGATCGAAACTCTCTTCGGTATCCGGCCAGGACGGGATTTCGCGGCCAGCCAGGCGCGACACGCAGCCCTTGACGTGGTCGGTGGCGATCATCACTTGCCCGCGAAACGGGATCATGTCCGCCGCCAGCCGCATATTGGACAGCACCATGGTGTCGACCTTGCGCTCGCCCGCATTGGCTTCGGCCTTGTCCATGGCCAGCAGATTGGTCAGCATGCGCGTGAAGATCGGCACGGTCATGCCGTAGACAGAAATGCTCATCGCAAAGTCACCTTGATTGTCCGGCCCCGAACGGGAACAACTCTTCTTGCGCCCGCATTGGAGGGCTGGCAAGGCAGTTCGGTATGGGTATGAAAAAAGACAAGGTGGCCGAGACGACGCCGGAAAAATCGACCGGGTTTCAGCGGCTGAGATCGACCTTGCGGCTGCTCTATCACAGTCAGTCGCCCAAGGCGCAGCGCTTCCAGCGCTCGGTGATGGTCGTCGATCTGGCCATCATTTTGTTTTTCATCGCCACGCCCCTACTGCGTGACAACACGTCGTTCCTCTGGATCGACTACTCCATTGCCGGCGTGTTGATCATCGACATGGTGGCGCGCGCGCTGGCCTCGACCGATATTTTGCGCTGGCTGCGGCAACCGCCGATCATCATCGACCTGTTCATCCTCGCCACGCTGCTGGCGCCGACCTGGCTGTTCAATCTGGGGTTCCTCCGCATTCTGCGGCTGTGGACGCTGACCCGCACGTCCACCTTCTGGCGGCCGCTGCGCAAGCGCGGTCTGGCGCGGTACCAGGATGCGGTGCAGGCGGTAATCAACCTGCTGGTGTTCCTGTTTGTGGTCACCGGCTTCGTCTATACCGCCTTCGCCAATCGCGGTAACGACGCTATCGCCAGCTATGTCGACGCGCTGTATTTCACCGTGACCACCGTTACCACCACCGGCTATGGCGACCTGACCCTGCCCGGCACTGGCGGCAAGCTGGCCTCCATTGCCATCATGATCATCGGCATTTCGCTGTTCGTGCGGCTGGCGCAGTCGATCTTCCGCCCGGCCAAGGTGCATTTCCCCTGCCCGCAATGCGGCTTGCAAAAGCATGAGCCGGACGCCGTCCACTGCAAGGCCTGCGGACATCTGCTGAATATTCCCGACCACGGCGAGGGCTAGCTGGGCCGCACTACCGCCAGCCGCACACGGAAGCAGGCGCCCGGCAAGGCTCCCTGCACCAGATCGAGCGAGCCATTCATGCGGCTGACGATCTGCCGGGAAATGGCGAGGCCCAGCCCGGCTCCGCCCTGGTCCGCCACGCCGCCGGGTCCACGCCAGAATTTTTCAAAGATCAGCTTGCGTTCGCTCTTGGCGATGCCCGGTCCATTATCGGAAATTTCGACCACGTAATTGCCGGCGCGGACCGAAGTGGCGATGCGCATTTTGGGCTCGTCGGTGTCGTTGTATTTCACCGCATTGGAAATCAGATTGATGAAGACCTGACATAGCCGGTCCGCATCGCCCTTCACCATGGTCCGGCGGGCTCGTTCGCCCAGTTCAACCTTCATGCCGCGCTGCCGCAGCAGGGCCTCGCACACTGCCAGGGCCCGGTCGAGCGCCGCGCCGGCATCGGTCGGGCTATTGTCCCAGGTGCGCTCACCGCGTTCCAGCGCCGACAGATCGAGGATCTCATCGAGCAGCTTGGTCAGCCGCAGGCTTTCCTGGTGAATGGTCGAGACGAAGTGGTGACGCTGGGCGTCGTCGATCTCGCCGGCATCGAGCAAAATTTCCGAGAAGGAGCGGATGGAGGTCATCGGGGTGCGCACTTCGTGGCTCACCTGGCTGAGGAATTCATCTTTCTGGCTATCCAGCTCGCGCAGCTGGAAGTTGGCATCTTCCAGTTGCTGGGCGGTGGAGCGCAATTCGGCCGAGGTTTTTTCCAGCTGCTGGGAATATTCGATGACCTGCTGGGTCTCGTCGGCCATCTGCATCATTTCTTCCAGCGACACCTCGCTGCCCGACACCACTTTGGACAGCATGACGTGCGCCGACGCCGCGCCGATGGAGCCGGCCAGTTCACGCTCCAGCCTGCCAATGAATTCGGGCGAGGGCTCCAGCATGTCGGGGTCGACGCCGCTATCGCGCGCCTCGGTCTGGAACAAGGCCGCGGCGCGACGGTCGCCCAGCACGCGTTCAGCGACGAAGAACAGATCATTGGCGGTGGCCGAGCCACGCACGAAATTGCCGCGCGTCGCCTGACCCCGCTTGAACACATCGACGAAGACGCTGGCCTGAATCCGCTCCAGTGCTGACTGACTGGTCAGCAGCGACACCACGGTCAGCGTCAACACGTTGATCGACAGGCTCCAGAACGCGGCATGGGCGAGGGAATCGACGTCGTTGAGCCCGAACATGGCCTCGGGGCGCAGCCAGGAAATCCCCCACGGCCCCTCGCTGAGTAGCAAGGCGACCTGTGGCGACACCGATTCGAAGGAGGGCAGGAAACTGCACCACACCCAGAACACGAAGCCGGCGGCGATGGCTGCAGTGGCGGCCTTGAGCGAGGCCTCGCGCCAGAACAAGGCAGCGATGACCGCCGGAAAGAACTGGGCGATGGCGGTGAAGGAAATCAGCCCGATCGGCGCCAGCGCGTTGGAATCGCGGGTGAAGAAGAAATAGAAAAACCCGAGCGACAGGATCAGCACGATGGAAAAGCGCCGGGCGATCAGCACCATGCTGGTCACGCCCTGCCCGTCGCCACCGCCGCCCGAGCTGAAACGCAGGATCAGCGGCATGATGATGTGGTTGGACACCATGATCGACAGCGCGATCGACTCGAGGATGATCATCGAGGTCGCCGACGAGAAGCCGCCGATAAAGGCGAACAGCGCCAGCGCGTCCTGCCCGAATGCCATCGGCAGAGTCAGGGCGAACATGTCGGGGTTGGAGCCAGCCGGCATGGTGGTCATGCCGAACACCGCAATCGGCAGGATGAACAGGCTCATCAGCAGCATATAGGCGGGGAAGGCCCAGCTGGCGACGCGCAGATGGTTCTCGTCGGAATTTTCGACCACGGTGACCTGAAACTGGCGCGGCAGGCAGACAATGGCGGCAATGGAGAGACCCAAAGTGGTCAGCCAGCGGGCGTCAAACGTGTTCCTGGAGTCGACTTCGATGCCGATCTCGGCCGCACGGCTAAAGATATTTTCAAAGCCGCCGCCGACAAACACGACAAATATGCCCACCGCCAGCAACGCCGTCAGCTTTACAACAGCCTCGAAGGCAATGGCGGCGACGACGCCGTGATGCTGTTCCTTGGCGTCGATATGGCGGGTGCCGAACAGGATGGTGAACAGGGCCATTGCGGCCGCGACGCCAAAGGCCAGTCCCACATCGTCAATCCCGGCGAGGCTCCCTTGGCCGAATTCGGACGAACCGGCCACGGCCTGGATCGAGGAGGTCACGGCCTTGAGCTGCAGCGCGATATAGGGGGCAATACCGATGACCGCGATGCAGGTGATCAGCACGGCCAGCCGGTTGGATTTGCCGAAGCGCGACGAAAGCAGGTCGGCTACCGAGGTGATGCGCTGTAAATGGCTGATCCGCACCAACCGGCGCAGCAGGAACCACCAGCCGACGAACACCAGCGTCGGCCCCAGATAGATGGTGACGAACTCCAACCCACTGCGCGCCGCATTGCCCACGGCGCCATAAAACGTCCAGCTGGTGCAATAAACCGAGATGGACAGCGTGTAGACCGCCGGCGAGTGCAGGAAGGATTTGGTGTGAGTGCGGGCGCGGCGGTCGCCGAAATAGGCCAGCACGAACAGCAGCCCGACATAGCCAACCGCCGTGGCGATGACGAAATCGGCCGACAGCATCAGTGCTCACCCTTGCCCGGGTCGGAGCCATGCTCGTCCGGCGGCAGGGCATGGGCTAGCAATGCCGTGCCGACGACCAGCAGCAGCCAGACGACGAAGAGGTAGAAAACGATCTGCGGAATGCCGAAATGGGAAACGGGGTGGCTGAACACATAGACCATGGGCGGCAGCATCAGCACTGCGCCGAGCACTGTCAGCAGCAGCATGCCGCCAGTGAGCCTACGCCGGTCCGCCATGCTCGCCCAGTAATTGCCGTACCGCGCCGACCACATCGGCATTGGCATAGGGCTTGGTGACGAACACGTCCGCCCCGAACTCCTCGGCAATGCGGCGATCCTGCTGCTGGCCCTTGGCCGTCAGGATCAGCACCCGCAGGCTGCGGGTATCGGCATCAGCACGGATCTGCTTGAGCACCTCGAAGCCGCTGCGCTTGGGCAGCATGACGTCGAGCACCAGCACGCGCGGCCGCAGGCGTCGAACGGCTTCCAGCGCCGCGTCGCCATCGGTTACGGCGCTGATGGACCAGCCCGCACGCCGCAGGATGAAGTCGAGCGATTCAAGAATGCTCGGTTCGTCCTCGGCAATGAGTACATCGAGTGCCAAATTTCCCCCTTGGCTACCCACGGTCTCCCCTCCGCGAGTTCCGGCACTAAAGCCTAATCACGACGGATCGCCAAGGCCGAAATCCGCAGGTAGCAGCGGCGCACGGATTTCGGCGCCATTTCCGCCCGGCGACAGGGCCTCTTCCTGCCGGCTGGCGCAGTCGCGGCGGGTGCAAAGCCGACAGCTCGGTCCCACCGGAATATCGGCCGACAGGTCCGACAGGTCGAGCCCGGAGCCGTAGATCGTTCGGTCGGCATGCAGCACGTCGCAGGCCAGCATGACCGAAGACAGCGTCGGCTGCCGGTGGAAGGAGCCGGCCCGCTGCTGCACCGTGCGCCCGAGAAACATATAACGCGAGCCATCGGAGAAGCGCACCACTTGCCGCAGCATGGTATCAGGCACGCGAAACGCTCCATAAATTGCCCAGAGCGGGCAGGCATGGCCGCTATTGGGCAGCAGCAGTCCCGGCAAGGGGAAATGCTTGGTCAGCCGCCCTGCCGGGTCGGAGCGCAGGAAGCCGAAGGGTATACCTTCCTCGCCCGGCCGCCGCAGCGTGACCAGCCTGTGCGCCACCTGCTCGAAGCTGGCGTTGTACACCTGGCGCAAATGGTCGATGTCATAGGCCGAGGCCTCGACCTCCTCCAGCATGCGCCCATAGGGAAACACCATGGCCCCGGCCAGATAGGAGCCAACGGCCCGCGAGGCGAGCCGCCGCGCGGTCGGGGTCGATAGGGTGGCGCTTTCCAGCACCTGCGCGATGGCGTCGGCGGCCGCCAGCTCGCCATAGAGCCGCGCCAGCTGGAATTGTCGTGTCGCCAGCGTCGACGCCCCATGGAACCACATCACCCGGCGCGATGGATCAAACCGGTATTGCCCGGGATAGTCCGGCTCGGTAGGCGGGCCGCCCATCACCACGGTCACGCCGAATTTTTCGCCCAGCAGACTGGCCAGCGTGGCAATGCCGAATGGCCCTGCCCGCTCGATTTCAACGCGTAAGCCATCGGCTACCCGTTCGAGTTCAGGGAAATGGTTCTCCTGCTCGATGATCAGATCATCGATCTCGCGCGCCGGCGAAACGCTGCTGCGGCTGCGGCTTGAGGTTTCGAACTGGCCGATCAAATTGCGCGCCACATCAGCCAGCGTCCGCGTTTCACGGCCGATGGCCGCGAGAAACTGCCGCCGCTCGGCCTCGTCCAGATCGCCCACATCCTCGAGAATTTCGGCGCTGGAGCGCACCGCGGTGATGCCCGACAGGATCTGATGCAGCAACTGGCTCAGCAGCGGGTCCGAGCGCAACCGGTCGGCATAGGCGTCGGCGCTGGCAATGGCATCGCCATAGGCCCGGTGCAGCCGCGCCAAGGCTGTGGCGCTGGCTGGGTATTGCGCCACCAGCTCGCGGCGCTCATCCGGGCGGAATGGCAGCGACTCTAGCATGGGGTCGGCAAAGGCCTCTTCGAGGTCCTGCAGCAGCTTTTGCTCGGACCGGCCGGCCAGCTCATCGATATCAATATTCAGCTTGGCGGCGACCCGGTTCAGCAAAGCGCCGGCAATATCGCGTTTATTGTTCTCGATCAGATTGAGATAGCTGGGCGAAATACCAATCACTCTGGCCAGCGCGGCCTGCGAAATCTTGAGTGATTTCCGCCGGTTGCTGATGCGAAACCCTATTGGCGCCCGCATGTTGATCTCCCCCTCGCCCGGCGCCCTGTCAATGAATTGACAGTTATCCGCGCCAGCACGATCAACAATTTACAGAAAATCCCTTTTATAACAATAGCATATTGCCTCTGTTTGCATTCGGGGCAAATCTCCTGCGCACGGTGAGTTGGCGGCTATGCACCTCCGACCCCGTGCCAAAGGAGGAAATCAATGACTGTATTTACTCGCGGCGTCTCACGACGCCGGGTGCTTCAGACTGGCATGGCCGGTATCTTGGGCGCGGGCGTCATGCCGACTATTCTGAGCCGCGGCGCCTTTGCCCAGGAATATTGCAATCCCCCCGGCGACACCGTCGTGTTCGGCTTCAACGTGCCGCAGACCGGTTCCTACGCCGAGGAAGGGCTTGATCAGCTCAAGGGTTATGAGCTCGCGGTCAAGCACATCAACGGCGAAGGCGACGGCGGCATCATGAATACGCTGAAGCCACTTGCCCTTAAGGGCAATGGTATTCTCGGCAAGAAGGTGAGCTTCGTCACCGGCGACACCCAGACCAATACCGACGCGGCGCGCGACGGCGCCCGCCGCATGATCGAGCGCGACCATGCCATAATGGTGACCGGCTCGGTGACCTCGGGCGAAGCCATTGCCCAGCAGTCGCTGTGCCAGGAAATGGGCGTGATCTACATGTCCGGCCTCACCCACTCCAACGACACCACCGGCAAGGACAAGCGCCGCTTCGGCTTCCGCCACTTCTTCAACGCCTACCAGTCCGGCGTGGCTATCGCGCCCTATCTGGCCCAGCAATATGGCAAGGAACGCCGCGCCTATCACCTGACCGCCGACTACACTTGGGGCTGGACCCAGGAAGAATCGATCAAGAACGCTACCGAAGCGCTCGGTTGGGAAACCGTCGCCACCGTCCGTACCCCGCTGGGTCTGGGCGACTACTCGCAGTACCTCACCCCGGTGATGAACTCCGGCGCCGACGTGCTGATCCTCAACCACTACGGCCACGACATGGTCAACTCGCTGCCGCAGGCCGTGCAGTTCGGCCTGCGCGACCGTCAGGCCAATGGCAAGCAGTTCGAGATCATCGTGCCGATGTTCTCCGAGCTGATGGCCGTGGGCGCCGGTGAAGCAGTGAAGGGCATTATCGGCACCTCCAATTGGCACTGGAACCTGCAGGACGCCGGCACCAAGGCTTTCACCAAATCCTATGGCGAAGCCTATGGCTCCCCGCCGTCGCAGTCGGCTCATACCGGCTATGTGCAGGCCATCCTCTATGCCGACGCCTGCGAGCGGGCCGGTACGTTCCACCCCACCGAAGTCATCAAGTCGCTGGAAGGCTTCGAATTCGACGGCGCCGGCAATGGCCCGACGCTCTACCGCGCCGAAGATCACCAGTGCTTCAAGGAAGTGCTTGTGGTGCAGGGCAATGACAACCCGAGCAGCCAGTATGACGTGCTCAACGTCATCGGCCAGACGCCGCGTGAAGACGTCATGTACGACGCCTCGATCTTCGGCGGCGAACTGGGCCCGTACGAACCCAATATGTGCTGAGTAGCACCATCCATTCGCACAATCAGCTCCGGCACCTCAGGGCGCCGGAGCCTTTGCCCAAGGTGGAGATACGCCGGGAACCTCATCCCGCGAGAGAGCGCTGATGAATACGATACTCGCACAATTGCTCAATGGCCTCGACAAGGGCGGCGCCTATGCGCTGATCGCCCTGGGCCTGACGCTGGTTTTTGGCACGCTGGGCGTGGTGAACTTCGCCCACGGTGCCCTGTTCATGCTCGGCTGCTTCTGCGCCGTAACCCTCAGATATTTCCTCACCATGGAAACCGTCACGCTCGATCCGACCCAATTGTCACCATGGGGCGCTCCCATGGAGGTGCGGACCCCGATCGTGCAGAACTGGTTCGGTGACTTCGGCTATTTCCTCGTCGATTATTCGGTGCCGCTTTCGATCCTGCTGGTCATTCCGGTGATGCTGATCATCGGCATCGCCATGGAACGCGGCCTGATCAAGCATTTCTACAAGCGCACCCATGCCGAGCAGATCCTGGTGACCTTCGGACTGGCCATCGTGCTGCAGGAGATCGTCAAGAGCATTTTCGGCGCCAATCCGATCCCCCAGCCCATCCCCAGCGACATCCGCGGCGCGGCCGATATCGGCATGTGGTTCGGTATGGCACCTCACGCGCTCACCTATCCATGGTGGCGGCTGATCTATTTCCTGTTCTCGGTTTCCATCATCGGCGCCGTCTTCGCCTTCCTGCAGTTCACCACCTTCGGGCTGGTGGTGCGGGCCGGCATGGCCGACCGTGAAACCGTCGCCATTCTTGGCATCAATATCGACCGGCGCTTCACCATCATGTTTGGCCTGGCCGCCGTGGTCGCCGGACTGGCTGGCGCCATGTACACGCCGTTGCTGCCGCCCAACTATCAGTTGGGCATGGACTTCCTGGTGCTTAGCTTCGTGGTGGTGGTCGTTGGCGGCATGGGCTCGTTGCCCGGTGCAGTCGCTGCCGGGTTCCTGCTTGGCATCCTGCAGTCCTTCGCCGCCATGACCGAAATCAAGTCGCTCATCCCCGGCATCGACCAGGTCATCATCTATCTCGTGGCCGTCATCATCCTGCTGGTACGCCCCCGCGGCCTGTTGGGACGCCGCGGCGTCATGGAGAGTTAAGCAGCCATGCTGTCCCTATCCCGCAAAGACCTCATTACCCTGGTGCTGTTCGGCGCCGTCGTTCTGGCCATGCCGCTGTGGCTGTCGCCGTTCGGCGCCGCCTATCCCGGGCTGATGCAGAAATTCGTCATCTACGCCATCATTGCCATCGGCTTCAACATCCTGTTCGGCCTCACCGGCTATCTCAGCTTCGGCCATGCCGCCTTTGTCGGCATCGGCTCCTACACCACGGTGTGGTCGTTCAAGCTGCTATCGATGAATGTGGTGCCGGCCGTCATCCTGGCCGTCATCGTCTCGGGCGTGTTTGCCCTGATCATCGGCTATTTCAGCCTCAAGCGCACCGGCATCTACTTCTCCATCCTCACGCTGGCTTTCGCCCAGATGTGCTACAGCCTCGCCTATTCCGTGCTCACCCCGATCACCAATGGCGAGACCGGCCTGCTGCTGGCGCGTGACGATCCGCGCATGCTCGATATGCTGCTGGGCACCCAGTCCACCAGCGCCGGCCTGCCAACGCCTTCCTTCTTCGGCATCGCCATGAATGGCTATTCCGGCTTCTATTTCTGCGCGGCGATGCTGATCGTGGCCTTCTATGTGTCGCAGAAAATCTTCGCGTCCCCCTTCGGGCTGGCACTGCGCGGCATCAAGTCCAACCAGACACGGATGAACTATACCGGCTTCAATCCCAAGCCCTATACGCTGGCCGCCTTCGTCATCTCCGGCCTGTTCGCGGGCCTGGCGGGCGCGCTGCTCTCGGTTACCGATCCGCTGGCCGGAGCGGAACGCATGAAGTGGACCGAGTCCGGCAATATCGTGCTGATGACCATTCTCGGCGGCGCCGGGACCCTGGTCGGGCCGGTGATTGGCGCCTGGTTGATCAAATATTTCGAGAACATCTTCTCTGCGATCAACGAAACCATCCTGCGCAACGTGTTCGCCTTCCTGCCCGATGGCGCCACCGACTTCGCCGTTGCCGTGGCCGGCAAATTCGTCGGCGAAGGCTGGCACCTGACGCTGGGCCTACTGTTCGTGGTGGTCGTGGTGTTCCTGCCGGGTGGCGTCATGGAAGGGGTCAGAAGGCTGCAAGCCTGGGTGCAGAGCCGACGACAGCGGCCTCCAGTGCCCGATGTGCCGCCTAGTCCGTCCACGCAACCAGCAGAATAGGGAACGACAATAATGACCACACCCAATGTCGTCCTGCATGTTGCTGACGTCCACAAGCGCTTCGGGGGCCTACATGCCCTGGCCGATATCGACCTGCAGGTCGAGGAAGGCCAGACCCATGCCATCATCGGCCCCAATGGCGCCGGCAAGTCTACTCTACTCAACGTCATCATTGGCAAGCTGGCGCCGACCAGCGGCCAGGTGATCTTTGACGGTGCCATTCTCACCGGGCGCAAGCCGCACCAGATCAACCAGCTGGGCATTGCCCGGGTGTTCCAGACGCCGGAAATCTTCGCCGACCTGTCGGTGCTGCAGAATGTGATGATCCCTGCCCTCGCAAGGCGCGACGGCGCGTTCAAGCTCAACATGCTACGCGCGCTCGATAGCGAAACCGCCATCCGCCAGGAAGCCGAGGGAATGCTCGAAGATGTTGGCATGCTGGCGAGCCAGGACATGGCGGCGGGCAGCCTCAGCCGCGGCGACAAGCGCCGTATGGAGCTGGCCATGTGCCTGATCCAGCATCCGCGCCTGCTGCTGCTGGATGAGCCGACGGCCGGCATGAGCCGCCACGACACCAACACCACCATCGAATTGCTGCAGAAGATCAAAAAGCGCGGCATGACCAAGGTCATCATCGAACACGACATGCATGTGGTGTTCTCGCTGGCCGATAAAATCTCGGTGCTGGCCCAGGGCCGGATCATCGCCGACGGCACGCCCGACCAGGTGCGTGGCAACCCCAAGGTCCAGGAAGCCTATCTCGGAGGGGCCCAGTCATGAACGCGATAACCATGGACAGCCAGACCATGACCAACAGCCACGCCGCCAGCGTCGAAACCACGCGGCCGTTCTTCTCGATCCGCGACATGCACGCCTATTATGGCGAAAGCTATATCGTGCAGGGCGTGTCCTTCGACGTGCGCAAGGGCGAGATTTTGGCGCTGCTGGGCCGCAATGGCGCTGGCAAGACCTCCACCCTGCGCACCATCGCCCGCACCGATGATCCGCAAATGCGGCAGGGTGAAATCTGGCTCGACGGCAACCCGATCCACCAGATGAAGTCCTATCAGGCGGCACGCGCCGGCATCCAGCTGGTGCCTGAGGATCGCCGCATCATCCAGGGACTGACTGTGGAAGAAAACATCACCCTGGCCCAGGTCGCCCCCGGCCATGGCTGGAGCCTCGAGCAGATCTATGAGAGCTTTCCGCGCCTGGCCGAGCGCCGCAAGCAGGAGGGGGTGACCCTCTCCGGCGGCGAGCAGCAGATGGTGGCCATCGCCCGCGCTTTGGCCCGAGACCTCAAGCTGCTGCTGCTGGACGAGCCTTATGAAGGGCTGGCCCCGGTCATCGTCCACGAGATCGAGCGCATCCTGGTATCGATCAAACCGCTGGGCATCACCACCATCATTGTCGAACAGAACGCCGTGGCAGCGCTCAAGCTCGCCGACCGCGCGGTCATCCTCGATACCGGCGAAGTTGCCTTCACCGGCACCGCCAAGGAGGTTCTCGACAACGCCGAACTTCGCCAGGAATATCTGGCGATCTGAGCTACCCTGGGCCTGTCGACCAAAGGCATTCCGCCGATCTCACCCTCTCCCCATCGAGAGGCCCAGGGTAAGGTTCTCACTTGCGTGCAGATTGCAGCACGATCTCAAGATGGCCCCGGCCCAAGGCCGGGGTGACATCGTGGGTGGGGCACCCGCAAGGGCGCAAGCTGCCTCAATCCGCCGCCGCCTCAGGCTCCCCCGCCGCAATCACGATTCCCTCGCCCTCCAGCGCATCGCGCACCTCGCGGGCCAGATCGACCGCCCCGGGCGTGTCGCCATGCAGGCAAATCGAGCGCGCCGCCGATTGTAGCACCGTGCCGTCGATGGCGACGATTTCGCCCGTGTTGGCCAGCCGCAAACAGCGCTCGATCACCGTATCCACATCATGGATTACCGCCCCATCCTGGCTGCGCGGCACCAGCAACCCGTCCGCCGTATAGGCCCGGTCGGCATAGGCCTCGCGGATCAGTTGCATGCCAACCGCCTTGGCCGCCCGCACCTGCTGGCTATTGTCGAGCGCCAGCACTGCCATTTTGGGGTCCATCGCCTGGATATTAGCAAAAATGCCCACGGCAAAAGCGAGCTCTTCCGCCGTCTGGTTGGCCAGCGCACCGTGCAGCTTCACATAGGCCAGTCTCACGCCCACCTCATCGGCGATGAAACGCACCAGAAACAGCTGGCTGCGGATCTGCCGCAGCAATTCATCGAGCGGCATCACCAGCCGAAACCGGCCGAACCGTTTTGGATCGGCGTAGCCGGGATGGGCGCCGGCCCGGACGCCGCGCGCCTTGCACAGCTTGAGTATATGCCGGATCGTCGGCGCGTCTCCCGCATGGCCGCCGCAAGCGATCGAGGCGCTAGACACGATACCGAGCAGGTCCTCATCGGTGCCCATGCCCTCGCCAAGATCGGCATTGAGGTCGATCGAAATCATCTTCGGCGGCTCCGCAACAGCGCCTGCGCATGTTCCACCGTGACCGGCTGGAAGGCAATTGGCGATCCGGGGCGCAATTGGGCGAACCGATCCAGGTCGGCGGTGATGACAGTGGCGATGCGCGGATAGCCGCCGGTGGGCTGGTGGTCGCGCATCAGCACGATGGGCGTGCCATCGCCCAGAATCTGAATATCGCCCGGCACGATGGCGTCGGAGGCCAGCGACAGGATCGTCGCGTCAGCAAAGACAGCGCCCTTATCCTCCAGCCGCACCCCCATGCGATCCAGCCGCGTCGACACCACGAAGGTCTCGGCCACGAAGCGCTGCCGCGCCGCCGGCGCAAACAGCTCGGCATGCAGCCCCCAGATCACCCGGATCGGTCCCTCGATACGGTCTTCGACCGGTGCAGGCGCTTCAAGGCGTTCTGCTTTCGCCAGCTCGATCACATCGCCGGCCCGCAGCACTCGCCCGTCCAGCCCGCCCAGCCGGGCACGACTGCTGGTGGCAATGCTGCCCATCACTGGCGCGACGGCGATATCGGCATCAAAGCGCAGATAGCCATAATTGCCCCACTCGCCCGGCGTCACCGCCAGAACATCGCCGGCTTCCAGCGCCACCGCGCCCGGCCACGCCAATGGCTGGCCGTTGTGCCGAGCAACAAACTGCCCACCGGCAAAGCCGATGCGGCAGCGCCCCTCGGTCAGCTTCAGCTCAATGCTGGCCATGGTGAACTCGATGCCCCCCAGCCCACCGCCGGCCGCGGCATAGGCCGCCCGGTCCATCGGCCCCGAGGCACTGATGCCGTGGCGCAGCATGCCAAACCGTCCCGCATCCTGAATGCTGGCCAGCGGCCCCGCGCGCAAAATGGTCAGCACGGCGCTCATGGCGCTACCACAAAGGTCACGACATCCCCCGCGCCCAGCCGCGTCGGCCTCTCGCTGGTCGGGTCAAAATTGATAAAACTGGTGTGGCCGATCACCGCCCAGCCGGTGGGCATTTCAGTCGCGGCAATCGCCGTCTGCCCCGCCGCAAACAACACACTCCCTGTTGGCACCGAGGGGCGCACACTGGTCTGACGCGGCAGCACCAATTCGGGTGCGTGCAGCCCGCAATAGACGAAGCCCGGGGCAAATCCGGTGGCGAGCACGCGTAGGGGATTGGCGTTATGCGCCGCGATGAAGTCCGGGGCGGTCATGCCCAGCACCGCGGCGACCGCGTCGAGATCGGGACCGTCAAACGACACCGGAATGGTCCAGTGCTTCGTCGCTCGACGCTCGTGGCCCAGATTGAACAGCAGCAAGCGCAGTTCGCCGACAATCACCGATGGGGCTGATTCCAGCGGATCGTAGCGCAGCAGCACAGAGACCAGATTGGGGGCGATTTCGACCACGCCGGGGATTGGCGCGCGATCCAGCGCCAGGGCCAGCGCGATAGCCGCCCGGTTGGCGTCATCAGTGAGGCTGGTGCCAAAGCGCACCAGCAGCCCACTATCGCCGAGCGGGATAAGCGTCGGCACAGGAAAATTTTCGGGGGCGGACGAGCCAGCCACGACGCAGCCTCCTCGGCCGGAACATGTGGCAAGTCCTGTCGGACCCGCCCGGATCAGTCAACCCGGTCCATAAGCGCAAGAACTCTGCCGCGCTCGGAAGACCGTTCGTGATGTGCCGCAATCACCTGTGTCAGGCTGCGGCCGGATTTGACCTGCCGGGACGGTAGCGTCCGGTCAGTTCGGCTCCCTGCCCTCCTGTTCGACTACGGCGTCGAACAGTTCCTTGGCCTGTCCCGCCCCAATCGCTTCGATAGCGACCGCGGCGATGGCAGCAAACAGCTCCGCGATTTCCTGGGGGTCGGTGATTTCGGTGTCGTCGTCTTCGGCGTCGGCGTTGATCAGAGTAAACACAATAACGCGCCTCCAAGTTAGCCAATGGGGAGAGTGTGGGCGATTCCCGTTACGGAACAAATAATGGAATGTGGCGATCCCCAAAGGGAGGCCGATTGCCAGTTCGGTCGGGCGGCCTTACTATTCCCCCGCTTCGAGCTTATCGAGATAGGCCTCGATATCGTCGAGCGACGCCGAGAATGGCTGCGGCTCATTGCCGTAAACCACCTTGTAACTTTCATCCTCGCGCAATGCGTGGCCTCCCGTACCGCCGAGGACCTTGATCTTCTCTGCGGTGAGAATGGTCAGACCATGCCGGGCAGCGATCCGCTTCATCCGGCGCATCCGCGACACATCCAATTCCTTTCGGCTCACGTCTCTTCCTTTGCAGCGATTGGCGGCAGAGAGGGAATGACACCAGTCAGTCCGTCAGCGCCCTACAATGGGCTACCTACCCTAAAGCTCGCGCGGAATCAAAACGTCTTCCGCGGGCCCACCTTACGACGGCGCAACTGCCCGCAGCTCACCTTGGCTTTCGGCGCTGGCTACGGCCGGATTTTCCGGTTTGAGCAGCCAGGTTTCGAGGACGGCAATGGCCATAGCCGCGCCGACCCCACCCACCACGGTCAGCACCACGCGCTGGAGAAAGGCGAAGGAGGGTTCGGAGGTCATCAGCGCACTGCCCGCCAGCGAAACCATGACCGAGCCGGCGTATTGATAGGTCATTGGCGACAGCCGCCCCACCATCATCTTGTGGCCCAGCCACAGCAGGAACAGCGCGGTAACGCCGAACAACACGGTGACATGGGCCGAGATGCCGAGCAGCCCGAGCAGGATCAATCCCAGGATGCCGCCGCCCAGCGTGGAGATCGAACGCTCACGCGCCTCGCGCCAGACCTGATCGGTATATGGATAGATGATAGCAAACATGGCGCCGATGGCCAGGATCAGATTGGACGAATCCAGCACGGTAACCAGCAAGCCGGTGAAGGTCATCAGCACCACCGTACGGATCAGGGCGCGCTTGGCGATCAGGTCATCGCGGACCGGCGTATGGATTTCAACGAATTCTTCGGTCGCCCGCGGCCGCAGCAGCATATAGGCGATCGGCGTCAGCAGGCCCACCGTCAGCGCCGCCTTGAACATTTCGCCGCGCAGATAGGTCATGGTGACATAGGAATTGGCGCCCATGATCGTCATCATCAGGACGGAGACGATCAGCAGCATGCCAAAACTGTTGCCGGTCTTTTGAATGACGAAAAAGCCGAGGAAGCAGATCAGCGCCGTGAAGCCGAACAGCAGGCCGGGCAGGCCCATGAACATTTCCACGAAAAAGCTCATCACCCACATCATGCCGCCCAGCATGATCGGCGCTGCCAGGGCCCGGCCAATGCTGAGCGCCTTGCGATGCCCGGCCACCAGCGACACCGCCAAAGTCGGATACAGCATGGCCATGGGCGACTGCACCATCATGCCGATGGCGAAGCTGACGATCGGGACAATCGCCAGCCGCACCGCAAATAGCGGGTCATCTTCGAAGGTCGGACGGGGTGCGATATACATGGCTGGCTCAGTACAGGTAGGAGAATAGCGCCCCGATGCGCTGCATCCCCGAGGCCAGCCAGGCCACCGGGTTTTCGCCGGTGGCATAGATCATGGCATTGACCTTGGAGCCGACGCGCATATTGGCCGGCACGTCGTCGACGATCTCGATCCGCACCGGAATGCTGCGCGCTGGCTCAAACCAGCGGGTCGATGACTGGTTTTGCGGCAGGCCATTGGCGGTGGTGCGGCCCGCATCGATGCCCCAGGCCACGCCCTGCACGCGCCCCTTGAGGACTTGGCCCGGCTGCCCGTCAAACACCAGGGCGACATCCTTGCCGGCCTCGACATGGGCCAATTGGTTCTCGCGGAAATCAGCCATCACCCAAGGGCGCTCGCTGGAGATAAAGGTCAGCGCCGGCGAGCCCACATTCAGATATTGCCCGGCCGACAGCTTGAGATTGGTCACATAGCCATCACTCGGCGCGGTCACCACGGCAAACTCGCGGTTGAGCAGGGACTGCTCCAGCTGCACCTGGGCGGCCAGAACCTTGACGTTGGCGTCGCCGATGCCGCCGGCGCCCTGCTCGGCGCTGCGATAGCCGGCTTCGGCAGCGGCGAGGCTGGAGCCGGCCGATTCCAGTTGTGCCCGCGCCGTATCGAGATTGGCCTGGGAGATCAGGCCGCGACTGTGCAGTTCGGTGGTGCGGTTGAAGCTGACCTGGCTCGCTGACACACTGGTGCGGGCCTGCTCCACCTGGGCCAGCGTTGCCGCCAAGGAGCTGTCGGAAGCGGCAACCGCCTGGCGCGCCTGCTCCAGATTGACCTCGGCGGTGCGCACCGCCAGATCATAGGGGCGCGGATCGAGCGCGAAGAGCGGCGCGCCGGCGCTGACGAACTGGTTGTCGGTGGCAAAGATGGTTTCGACCTGGCCCGACACGCGCGGCGCGATTTGCGCCGTGGCCGCAGCCACCTGCCCCGTCGAGCTGGATGGCGCCATGCGGTCGCTGGCGACGTGATAGCCCAGGCAAGCAATCGTCACGAACAGGATCAGCCCGGCAGCCTTCTTGGCGGCACCGCGCGCATCCTTGGCCGGGGCCGCAGGCGTGTCAGCCTCGCTCTCCAACTCAGCCGTCAGGGATTGTGACGATGGCACCGAAATGTTCGCGGCAACCGCACGCATGGCCGGCGTTTCCGGACCCGTCGCGGCCGCCTCGGATGAGTTAGAATTATTCTCGGCGTCTGCTACACGCATCTGGGACGCAGCATTCATAATTATCTAGTCCGTAAACAATCTTGATGGTAGAGATAATTACCCAATGGAGTGGAGTCAATGACTGATACGAAACGCCACGCCCAATTGGTCCGAGTGGGCACGGCGATGCGGCGCATGCTGCACAGCGTCGAGAATGCGCGCCTGCATGCTGCCCGAACGCAGCATCTGCATCCCACCGACTTCGCCTGCCTTGGCCTGCTGGCGCGCAGCAGCGAGCCCCTCAGTCCCAAGGACATTATCAATCAGCTCGATCTCAGTTCGGGGTCGGTCACCGCCCTGCTCGATCGGCTGGAGCGCGGCGGCTACATCACCCGGATGGCCAATCCCGATGACCGACGCAGCCTGCTCGTGGTGCTCGATACCAATGCGGCCAGCGAGCCGATGAAAAGCTACCAGAGGATCGAGCAAAGCTACCGCGACGCCACCGCCGGATTCAGCCCCGAGGAACTATCGATGATTTCGGAATTCCTTGAGCGCATGGTTCGTCTGACCGATGATTTGAGCGCAAGCGCCCCGCCGCAGACCAAGGCGACACCCGCCGACCAATAGAAGGCAATGCCGAGCTTGCCTTTCGCCATGGACATGTCAGGCTCCAGTCAGGAGCAGCAAAATGGCAAAATACCTGGCGGTTTACATCGGTACGGCTTCGGCAACTACGAAGGCGGAACAGCCGATCGATCCCGCCACCGAGCAAGCGGGCATGGCAGCCTGGGGTCAGTGGGCCACCCAGAACGCCGGTGTCATTGTCGATCAAGGCGCCCCGCTCGGTCGGACCAAGAAGGTGAACAAGGCCGGCATTTCGGATACGAAAAACCAGCTCACCGGCTATGTGATCGTTGAAGCCGGCTCACTCGACGAGGCCGCAGCGCTGTTCAAGACCCATCCGCATTTCAATGTGTTTCCCGGCGATAGCGTGGAAATCATCGAATGCCTGGAGATGCCCGGCTAGGCAGCGCTCAGCCAAAGTTGGCCGCGTTGGAGCCTTGGGGTAAAACGGGCTGAGGGAATCAGCAAAAATGCTGGCCGGCGGAGCGCCTATGTTTGCTGCGAGCCATTTGATATCCTTTGACGATTTTTCAGAGGACCCGATTTGAACGACTCCACAGCTGTTGCCACCATCCCCGTCGCCTGGCTCAAGCCGCTTCCTGATGGCTATAAGATACCGGTCTGGCGCTGGATCGTGCTGCCCGCCACCACCATTCTGCTCAAGCGCAACGGCGGCGTCTGGATGAACGGCACGCTGGCGCTTTTGGCCAATGACCTCAGCTTCACGCAAACGCGGCTGACCAAATCCACCCGCACGCCGCCCGTGCAATGGGTCGTTCCGCTGGCCAATATTGCAAAAGTCAGTCTGGAGAAGGGCTTGGCGTCGGAGAAGATTGAAATCCAGCACGCCCGCGGCAGCATCAAACTGATGTCGGTGCGCTCGTTTGATTTCGTCGCCCTGCTGCAGCAGGCGCTGCCTTCCCGATAGGCGCGGCCAGGAGTCTTCGGATGTCGGCCGCGCGCCAGTTGGTGTAGGATGCCTCGGCAACGGCCGGAGGAGGTCTGATTATGCCACTCTATCTGACACGCTTCAGCTACACGCCGGAAACCTGGGCTCGACTGATACAGAACCCGGAAGATCGCCGCGACGCCGCGCGCAAATATATCGAGTCCGTCGGCGGCAGACTGCACGGCTTTTGGTACGCCTTTGGCGCGCATGACGGTTACAATCTATGGGAGGCCCCGGACAATGTCTCCATGGCCTCCGTCGCCATCGCGATCGGGGGCGGTGGTGCCCTGTCGAAATTCGAGACAACACCCTTGCTCACGGTCGAGGAAACCATGACGGCGCTAAGCCGGGCGCAAGCAGTCGGTTATCGACAGCCGGGCGAACGGGCCTGAGCCTGGGAGCGGACATTGTCCGCTCCCCTCATCTATTGCGGGACAGCACCAACCGCGCATGATTATGCCGGTTTCGTCGCCACGCCATCGAGCCACAGCAGATTGTCTCGTCCCGGTGCGTGCCCGTCGATCCAACATGCTTTGCGTCGATTTCGGGCCCCTTCTGGATAATATGAACCATGGCCATGCCGTGGCCTCGCCCGAGGTCGTACTCGGACTTCAGCCAATCCAGGATTTGCCCGGCCTTGACGCCCGGTGCATTCAGTCCTTTCGCTGCCGCGAGGTCGACGATCTGTCTGGGCGTGAGGCCCGTTTTTGTCTCCACGGCGTCGAGGTAAGCTTGGAATGACACGCTCGTTCTCCTGCATTGCAATAGCCACCGAGACACTCGATAGCGCCTCGCCTGCCTCCCCGTCGAATGGAAGACCCCGATTTCGACACTTTGGACAGAAATTCGGGCGGGGCGTACGGCCCCTAAACGCGATCAATTCGCCCCAAGTCAGTCCCGGCGCGACAATCGGGCAACAAGCGTATAAGTTCGCAGCAGGGCGAACATTCGCGGGTTTCGCGGCCGGCCCGGATCGGCATGCCCACGATGTTGGACTCTCTCGAAACAATTACCGATGCGCAGACGCTCGCGCAGGCCATCGTCAACACCCTGCCCGAGCCGTTTCTGGTGCTCGATCAGGATTTTCGAGTGCTGGCTGCGAGCCGGGCATTCTATGAAACCTTCAAGGTCGATCCCGAGAATACGCGCGGGCGCCTGCTCTACTCCCTCGGCGATGGGCAGTGGGACATCCCGGCCCTGCGGGTGCTGCTGGAGACGATCATTCCAGAGCGGACCGCGATGGACGGGTTCGAAGTCGACTATGATTTCCCCAATGTCGGCCGCCGGATCATGCTGCTGAACGCGCGCAAGGTGATCTACGAGACCAGGGCCAGTTCGAATATCCTGCTCGCCTTCATGGACGTGACGGTGCGCCGTGGCATCGAGCGCGACAAAGAGGCCCTGCAAAGCCAAACCGATGAGCTGTTGCGCCAGAAGCAGGTGCTGCTCGATGAAATGCAGCATCGTGTGGCCAACAGCCTGCAGATCATCGCCAGCATTCTGATGCTGAAAGCCAAGGCGGTTACCTCCGAAGAGGCGCGCGGCCATTTGCAGGATGCCCACCAACGCGTGATGTCGGTCGCGGCCGTCCAGGCCCATCTGCACACCTCGGAGGGAATCGACCACATCGAGGTCAGCTCCTATCTGTCGAAGCTGTGTGGCAGCCTGGCGCACTCCATGGTTGGCGAAGGCCAGCCGATCTTGGTGAAGGTGTTGAGCGACGAGGCTTTGATCGAATCTGCCAGGGCGGTGAGTATCGGCCTGATCGTCACCGAACTGCTGCTGAATGCCATCAAATACGCCTTCCCGGCCGCCTCGACCGATGCCACGGTGCTGGTCACCTACGAGGTCGATGGCGACAATTGGCGGCTCAGTGTTTCCGACAATGGCATTGGGAAAAGCGAGGATATCACCTCTGCGGGTGGCGGCCTGGGAACCGCTATAGTCAAGGCGCTCGTCGCCCAATTGGACGCCCAGATCAAAACCACAAGCGGGGCGAGTGGATTGAACGTTTCGATCACCAAAACCTCGTTCACGTCACGCGTACCGCTCGAAGTCGCCTGAAACCGAATGTCTGGCGCTCAGGAGAGAACGACATGAAAGTGCTTCTCCTCATCGTCGGGGTCGTCTGTGTGCTCTTGGGCGGCCTCTGGCTGGTTCAGGGGCTTGGCCTGGTCGCCATTCCACCAATCCTGTGCGTTGCCGAGTGCGAGACCATCGAAGGCCCGGCACCAGGCTGGGCGCTGGCAGGCTTGGTCGTCGCCGCAGCCGGGGTGGCGGCGATATTCTACGCACTCAGAAAACGCAGATCGCCTCGGTAGCCTAGCGTCCGGATCGCCGTGTCCGACCCCATACGGGTGCCGTCGCAAAATTTTCTGCAAAGTCCGTGTTTAGTGCTAATCTTCCAGACAACTACAGAGGTCCTGTCCTCGCCTTTGTCCGCGCGCGAACAAGGAACACCGTGCCCAGTTCAACAGAGAAGGCCGTAGATTTCCTGTTTGACGCCGCAGTTCAGGCTGCTCCTTGGAGCGTGGGTCTTGATCTACTTGCTTCCGCGTTCAATGCCGAGGGCTCTTTCATCATCACGGATGACCCTGTCGGGGTGGAGCGCGGCATTCCGCTCGGCAGCAAGCTGGACGGTTTATTCGAGGCTTTTGTCGCCGGCGGCTGGCACCAGAATGATTTGCGCGCCGCCCGGGCCTGGCCGCTGATTTCCACGGGCAAGCGGGTGTTTCTCGAACATGATTTGTCGACTGAGACAGAGCGTCTGACCCAGCCCTACTACCAGGACTTCTTTTGGAAGCTGGGACTGCCGTGGTTTGCCGGCGTGGGCTGCGCAATCAAGGGCCGTCGCTGGGCGCTGTGTTTCCTGCGCGGAACCGGCCAACAGCCCTATGACGGCCATGACACCCGCCCGCTCGGCGCCCTCTCGCCCCATCTGCGCCGGATCGTCACCATTGCCAACGAGTTCTCCGCCTCAGTCCAGCGCTCGACCTTGTCCCTGCTCGAGCACTCCAGCGAGGCGCTGCTGGCGCTGGATTTTCATGGACGGGTGGAATGGGCCTCGCCCCCGGCGATCAACACGCTGGAATCGGTAGTGTCCTTCAGGAACGGCAGGCTGCACGCGCGGGACAGCGGCGCCAATGCTCAGTTGCAAAGCGTCATTCGCACCGCGATCACCGCCAAAACGCCGGCCCTGCAGCCGGAAAACGGCGTGGTATTGCTCACCAATGAGGGTATCCCCGCAGTGCTGGTCGAAATCATCGCCCTGCCGCGCAGCGGTACCGATGTGTTTTCACAGGCCGCTGCCCTGATGTTCGTCAAGGATCTGGTGCATCGCCGCCCGGCGCCGGTTGAAAAACTGGTGCGCCTGCTGGGCCTGACCAACCGCGAAGCGAGTGTCGCGGCCGCCGTCGGCTCGGGGATGTCGCTGCGCGACACCGCCACCACCCTTGGCCTGAGCTACGAAACCGCGCGGACCCACCTCGCCCGGATTTTCCAGAAACTGTCGATCAACCGGCAGGTCGAACTGATGCTCATCATCGAGAAGCTGTAATCCCGGGCGTCGGAGCCGCCAACAAAACAGCGGCCAGACCAAACAATCAGCTATAAGAGCTGCCTATATGCCATTGAAATATCGATGAGCAGGCTGGCGGGTAGAGAGGGATTCGAACCCCCGGAACGCTTTCACGTTCGCCGGTTTTCAAGACCGGAGCAATCAACCGCTCTGCCATCTACCCGTGGGATGTGCGTTTATCGACAGAGTCGCATCCTGTCCAGAGCCGAGCGTGCCGCCAGGCTATTGCCTCAGGGCAGCAACACCACCGATCCCGTCGTCTCACGCCCTTCCAGCGCCCGATGCGCCTCGGCGGCCTGCTCCAGCGGAAAGGTCTGGCCGATCTCGACCTTGATGGCCCCGCTCTGCACCGCCCCGAATAGCAGCGCCGCGCCTTTCAGCATGTCCTCCCGCTGGGCCAGATAATGCATGCCGGTCGGCCGCGTCACATAAAGCGAGCCCTTGCGCGATAGCAGGGTGATGTCGGGAATCGACACCACGCCCGAGGCATTGCCGAAACTCACCATCAGCCCACGCGGCCGCAGGCAATCGAGCGATTTTTCGAATGTCGCCTTGCCGACGCCGTCATAGACCACGTCGACGCCTTTGCCCCCGGTAATGTCGCGAACACGGGCGGCAAAATCCTCGGTGGTGTAGTTGATGAGATGGTCGCAGCCATGCGCTTCGGCCAGCGCCAGTTTCTCAGCGCTGCCGGCCGTGGCGATCACCGTGGCGCCGAGCGACTTCGCCCATTGTGTGGCGATGAGCCCGGTGCCGCCGGCAGCGGCGTGCCACAGAATGGTTTCGCCCTTGGCCACCGGCCAGGTGTTGAACAGCAGGTAATAGGCCGTCAGCCCCTTGAGCAGAATCGCCGCTGCGGTGCGGTCGTCAATGCCGTCAGGAATCGGCACCACCCGCTCTGCCGGTGCCAGCCGCTCGGCAGCGTAAGCGCCGATCAGGCCCTGATAGGCGACCCGGTCGCCGACCTTGAGCCCGGTCACATCCGGTCCCAGCGCCGTGACGACGCCCGCGCCCTCATTGCCGGCGACGAAGGGCGTCTGCACCGGATAGAGCCCGGAGCGCTGATAGGTGTCGATAAAATTCAACCCGATGGCCGTCTGTCGCAGCGCCACCTGCCCCGGCCCAGGGCTGGCCAGCGGCCAGTCCTCGACGCTCAGAACTTCGGCTCCACCGGTCTGGTGGACCACGACCGCCCGGGTCATTTGGAAGCCTTGGGCTTGCGCGGTGCCGATTTTGGCCGCGCCTGAGCGCGAGCCGTCGGCGTCGATTTGGCACTCGGCTTTTGCGTTGCGGCAACGCCCGCTCCGCCGGTCACCGAACCGGTCACGGCGGTGAACGGGGCGACGGCAGCGTGCCCACCGCCCACCTTGGCCTTCTTGCGGCCCGAAGCAATGATGTTGATGGCCTCAACTAGCACGGAGAAGGCCATGGCGGCGTAGATATAGCCCTTGGGAATGTGGAAGCCGAGGCCATCGGCCACCAGCGACACGCCGATCAGCAGCAGGAAGGCCAGCGCCAACATCTTGGTGGTGGGGTGGTCGGCGACGAATTTGGCCACCGGACCGGAGGCGACGAACATCACGCCGACGGCGACGATCACCGCCGCAATCATCACTTCCACATCGTCGGCCATGCCGACGGCGGTGACGATGGAGTCGATGGAAAACACCATGTCGATGACGATAATCTGGCCGATAATAGCGGCGAAGACGGCGCTCGCCTTCTGGCCCACACCCGACTCATGCGGCTCCTCGATGGCCGCGTGCATTTCATGCGTGGCCTTGTAGATGAGGAAGGCGCCACCAGCGATCAGGATCAAATCCTTCCACGACAGGTCGAGGCCAAAGGCCGAAATGGCCGGCTGGGTCAGGCTGATGATCCAACTGATGACCAGCAGCAACAGGATGCGGAAAATCAGCGCCAGCGCCAGGCCGATCTTGCGGGCGCGGTCGGCCTGCTCCTTGGGCAGCCGCGAGACCAGCACCGAAATGAAGACGATATTGTCGATACCCAGGACGATTTCCATCACCGTAAGGGTGCCGAAGGCGATCCAGGCATTGGGATCGGCCAGTAGCTCAAGCATTGTCGGCTCCATTTCGAGTCTCGGTTCGCTTATCTAAGCAGAGCTTGGCGCGCCGGAAAGGCCCAGCAGCAGAGAATTTCTTGCGGCCTGCCTTTGGCGGCACAAAGTCGCTGCCGCAATGCTGGCTTCGGGGGCTTGGCGGATGATAGCCTTGCCGGCAAAGAGAGTTGTGAGTGTCCCCATGGAATCGTTCACCCCACTGACCGCCGCCCTTGGCGGCGCCCTGATCGGCTTGGCCACTGCCGTCCTATGGTTGGGCAATGGCCGCATTGCCGGTATCTCCGGTATTTTCGGCCAGTTGCTGCCGCCGGCCCAGACCGTGGTCTGGCGCGTGGTGTTCCTGGTAGCGCTGGTGGTCGCGGCCTTTGGCGCGGCAAAACTGTTCCCCGAACTCGGCGTCGGGGGCATTGAGCCGGCCCGGCTGGTCGAGGCCCCCGCCGGTTGGGGGGTGCCGACGCCAATCTGGCTGGCCATCGCCGGTCTTCTGACCGGTCTTGGCACCAAGATCGGCAATGGCTGCACTTCGGGCCATGGCGTCTGCGGGCTGGCCCGGCTGTCGCGGCGCTCGCTGGTGGCGGTGCTGGTGTTTTTCGGGGTGGCGATCGTCACCGTCACCGTGACCGGGTAGTGTGATGGCCAGTCTCAAGCTCCCTTATCTTGCCACGGCCGCCCTGAGCGGCGCGCTGTTTGGCTCCGGGCTCTACGTGTCGCAGATGGTCGACCCGTTCAAAGTGCTGCACTTCCTCGATTTCGGCGCCATCCCTTCCGGCGGCTGGGACCCCAGCCTCGCCTTTGTCATGGGCTCGGCGCTGATCGTCATGTTCATCGCCGTCCGCCTCGGCAAGCGCCGGGACGCGCCGCTGTTCGACACCGCCTTCCACGAACCGGAATACAAGAAGATCGACCGCCGACTGGTTGGTGGCGCGGCGCTGTTCGGCATCGGCTGGGGCATGGCCGGCATCTGCCCCGGCCCAGCCATTTCCCTGATTGCCTTTATCCCTGATGGCTTGTGGATTTTCCTCGTCGCCATGCTGGTCGGCTCGCTCGCCGGTAGTGTGCTGATCCCCAGCGGCCACGCCCGACGCCTGGCGGACGCCCAATGAGCGCCACCGACGCCGATGCCATCCTGGTGGGCGGTGGGCTGGCCGGTGTCGCCGCCGCCATTGCCGTCGCCGCTGCGGGGCTAAAAACCATTCATCTGGCGCCGGTCGGCCCGCCGGACCGCCGCACTTCGGCGCTGATGATGCCCAGTGTCGATTATCTGCGCGGGGCCGGCCTCGTCGATGATCCGGTAGAGCTGGGCCATGCCTTGACCCAAATCCGTATCATCGACGCAACCGGGCGGCTGATCCGTGCCCCCGAAACCCTGTTCGACGCCAAAGAGGCCGGCATGACAGCTTTTGGCTGGAATTTTGCCAATGCCCGCCTGCTGGAGCGCTTTCACCGCGTCGCCACTGGCCTCGCCAACCTCGAAACCCGCAATGCCGGCGTTACCGATCTCACCGACTCCATCGTCACCCTCACCGACGGCAGCCGCCTCACAGCACCGCTGATCGTCGGTGCCGATGGCAAGAAATCGCTGGTGCGTGGCGCCGCTGGCCTGCGCTCGCGCGAACATGAATTTCCCCAGGCGGCTTTGGTCTGCGACCTCGATCTCGGCCGCCCCATCGGCGGTGCCTCCATCGAGTTCCACTACAAACAAGGCCCGTTCACCCTGGTGCCGGCTGGCGACAACCGCGCCAATCTGGTGTGGATCGATGATCGCGCCGTGCTGGAGGCCGCCAAGGCCGGTGGCACTGACGCACTGGTCGCCCAGTTTCGCGAAAAATCGCAGCGCCTGTTCGGCGCCATCACCCTGGCCGGCCCCGCCTTCGTGTTCCCGCTCAGCACGCTCAGCGTCGACAGCGCTGGCGCGGACGGCGTCGTGCTGGTGGGCGAAGCGGCGCATGCCTTCCCGCCCATCGGCGCCCAAGGGCTCAATCTGGGGCTGCGCGACGTTGCCGACCTCGCCGCCTCCCTCGCGGCCATCGACCGCAGCACGCAAGACTGGGCGATACGCGTCAGCACCGATTACGCCAGCCGCCGCGCCAGCGATCTAGCCCGCACCGGGGGCATGGTGGACACGCTGTTCCGCTCGCTGCTGGCCGACATGATCCCCGCCCAAGCCTTGCGGGCCGGCGGCCTCTGGGCGCTCAAGCTGGCCCCCGCCCTGCGCAAGCAGGCTTTTGCCGTCGGCATGGGCAACCGCTAGCCACACCACCTACCACATAAAAAAGGGCGCCGTCACCGGCGCCCTTTCAATTCCAGTCCGCTCGCTTTACTGCGCGGCGGGAGCAGCTTCGGCCGGCGCTGCAGCGCTGCCGTCAAGCTGCTTGCGCAGTTCTTCAGCGCGATCCTGCAGCACCTGTTCCAGCGCGTTCTCACCCGAAGTTTCCTGACGGAATTCTTCGAAGGTCAGTGCGGCATCGCCATCATAGGCGGCGGTGAAGCCGGCCAGGGTGATTTCGATGGTCAGGTCCTGATTCTGGCGGTTCTTGGCGGTCAGTTTGAGCGTGCCGCCCTTCTTGAGCGAGTTCACATACTGCTCGTTGATCACCAACTGGGTCGCGCAGGAGGTGGGGTCGCAGAGCATGTAAGGCACGCGGATCGGCTTGGCGCTATCGATCTGCCAGGTCAGGCCGAACGGCAGCAGCACGCCGAGCGGCACGGCGGCTACGGCGAGCAGGCGGCTTTCCTGACCCGGATCGTCGCGCAGCAGGAACGAGCCGAGGAACTGGCCATTGGCCAGCACCACCTGGCGCATAATGCAGGCTTTCTGGCCATCAGCCAGCGGATCGCAGACTTTGAGCCAGTTCTGAGTGGCACCGGCAGCGGCGGGAGCCGCAGCAGCGGCATCGACAGCGGCAGGCGCCTCGACGGCCGGCGCTTCAACAGCGGGCGCGGCGTCCTGTGCAAAGGCCGGCAGGGAGGACAGCATGAGCGCGGCCACCGTAAAACCGGCGACTAGAGGTTTCCTGATGTTCATAGAATTTCCTTGGCTTCTTTGGCGGTCCCGGTGACCTTTGCCACCTTGAGAATTGAACTGCCCTTCAAGTGCTGAATTCGGGCAATAACATGACGGCTATCCCTTGCCAAAGGATTATGGCGATTGAGGGTTGATGCTATTTGGTCAGGCAACATTTTCTGCCAGTTTAGCCAGCCGTGACAAGATGGTCGCTGCGCCTTTCAGGCGATCATTCGGTGTCGGCCAGTTACGGGCGAACACGAGTTTCTGATCGGGCTTGATGCGCACCTGGTTGGCCGGATCGCTGACCAGCTTCACCAGCGCCACCGGGTTGGGATATTCGTTGTTACGCAGGGAGATAACCGCGCCCTTGGGGCCGGCATCGACCTTTTCCACATTGGCCTGGCGGCACAGCGCCTTGACCAGAATGACCTTGAGCAGCGCCTCCACCTCTTCGGGCAGCGGCCCGAAACGGTCGATCAATTCTGCGCCAGCAGCATCAATATCGCGAATATCGGTCAAATCGCCCAAGCGGCGATAGAGCTGCATGCGCAATTGCAGATCTGGAATATAATGCTCGGGGATCATCACCGGCATGCCCAGCGAAATCTGCGGGCTCCACTCGTTGCGATCCTCGTAATCGGCTTCGCCGTTCCTGAGATTGGCGACCGCCTCCTCCAGCATGGCCTGATACAGCTCGAAGCCGACTTCGCGGATATGGCCCGATTGTTCGTCGCCCAGCAGATTGCCGGCGCCACGGATATCGAGGTCGTGGCTGGCGAGCTGGAAGCCGGCGCCGAGGCTTTCCAGCGATTGCAGCACGCCCAGCCGCCGTTCGGCAGTGTCGGTGAGCTTGCGGTCGGCCGGCACCGTGAACAACGCATAGGCGCGCGCCTTGGCCCGGCCGATGCGGCCGCGGATCTGATACAGCTGCGCCAGCCCGAAATGATCGGCGCGATGCACCACCAGCGTGTTGGCGTTCGGAATATCGAGCCCCGATTCGACGATGGTGGTGGCCACCAGCACGTCGAATTTATTGTCGTAAAAGGCGTTCATGATATCGTCGAGCTGGCCCGGCGGCATCTGGCCATTGGCCACGACATAGCTGACCTCTGGCACCTGCGCCTTGAGGAACTCGGCGATTTCGTGCTGATCCGTGATGCGCGGCACCACGTAGAAGCTCTGGCCGCCGCGATATTTCTCGCGCAACAACGCTTCCCGCACCGATAGCGCGTCGAAGGGGGCGATAAAGGTGCGGATGGCCAGCCGGTCCACTGGTGGCGTTGCCAGCAGGCTCAGATCACGCACCCCGGTCAGCGCCAGTTGCAGCGTGCGCGGAATCGGCGTTGCCGTCAGCGTCAGCACGTGGACGTTGTCCTTGAGCTCCTTGAGGCGCTCCTTGTGACCCACGCCGAAATGCTGCTCTTCGTCGATGATCAGCAGGCCCAGGTCGCGGAACTTGATGGTCTTGCTCAGCAGCGCGTGGGTGCCGATGACGATATCGACCTGGCCATCGGCCAGCCCTTCCTTGGTGGCCTTGAGTTCAGCGGCGCTGACCATGCGCGAGGCATGGCGCACCCGCACCGGCAGTCCCTGGAAGCGCTCGGAGAAGGTCTTGAAGTGCTGGCGGGCCAGCAGCGTCGTCGGCACCACCACCGCGACCTGCTTGCCGCTCAGCGCCACGGCAAAGGCGGCGCGCAGCGCCACTTCGGTCTTGCCAAAGCCCACGTCGCCACACACCAGCCGGTCCATGACCCGGCCGGAGGTCACGTCATCGAACACCGCCTCGATGGCGGCCATCTGATCCTCGGTTTCCTCATAGGGGAAACGCGCGGCAAATTCGTCATAGGCGCCGGGGTTGATCTCGACCACGTCGGCCTTGGTCAGCAGGCGCGCGGCGGCGATCTTGATCAGCTGCTCCGCCATGTCGCGGATGCGCTTCTTGAGCTTGCTCTTCTTGGCCTGCCAGGCGACGCCGCCGAGCCGGTCCAGCGTGACATTGCCGTCATCGGAGCCATAGCGGGTCAGCAGCTCGATATTTTCGACCGGCAGATAGAGCTTGGTGTCGCCGCCATATTCCAGCTCGACGCATTCATGCGGCGCGCCGCCGGCATGGATCACCTTGAGCCCGAGGAAGCGTCCGATACCATGATCGACATGCACCACCAGATCGCCGGCCGCGAGGCTCGCCGCCTCGGTCAGCGCATCGGATGCCTTTTTCTTGCGCTGCGGGCGCAGAATGCGTTCGCCCAGAATATCCTGCTCGGAGAGGACCAGCAGGTCCTTGGTCTCGAAGCCGGTTTCCAGCGGCAGCACCACGAGCGAGGTCGTCGCCGCGCTGGTGGTTTCAGCATCACGCCAGTTTTCCGCCATACGCGGATTGGTCAGCCCGTGGTCCTTGAGCACCTGCACCATGCGGTCGCGGGTGCCGGTGCTCCAGCACGCCACCACGGCGCGGCGGCCCTTGCGGCGCTCGTCCAGCAGCCGGTCGACCACCGACTGGAACAGATTGGTATCGGTTGCCTGCCGTTCGGCGGCAAAGCTGGGGGCAATATGCCCGCCTTCATCGTCGACGGCCCGCGTGCCCGGCGCCACGAACTGGCTGAGCTGGATCACTGAGGCCCCAGCCAGCGCATAAGGATGCTGGTCGACGGCATAGAGCAGTTCGGGCCGGATCGGCTTATAGGGCGCCCCTGCCCCGGCTACGACCGGCAGCAGTCGCGCTGCCTCGCGCGCGTCGTAATAGTCGCGGATCTGCTCGACGCGATCGGCATAGGCTTCCGCCGCCTGCTCATCGAAGACGAAGGGCGCGTCGCCGACATAATCGGCCAACGTATCGAGATGGTCGTAGAAGAACGGCAGCCAATGCTCGGTGCCGGAATAACGCGAGCCGCCGCTGACCGAGGCATAGAGCGTGTCATCAACGGTATTGCCGCCAAACGTGGCGGTGTAGTTCTGCCGGAAGCGCTTGATGGTGGCGTCGGTCAGCACCAATTCGCTCATCGGCGTCAGGTCCACGCGCTTCAGCGTGCCGGTGGTGCGCTGGCTGTCGGGATCAAAGGTCCGGATGGATTCGAGCTGGCTACCGAAAAAATCGAAGCGCAACGAGGCTTCAGCGCTGGCCGGGAACAAATCCACCAGCCCGCCGCGCACCGCATATTCGCCGCTCTCGCGCACCGTCGGCACGCGCAGATAGCCATTATTGGCGGCCCAGCCGATCAGCTTGTCGCTCTCGACAATCCGCCCGGCAATTGCCGAAAACGACATGGTTTCCACCACATCGCGCGGCGGCAGCTTCTGGATCAGGCCATTGACCGCCGTCAGCACCACGGCGCCCTTGGCCCCGCTGGTCAGCGCTGCGAGCGTGTTCATCCGCGCCGCAATGGTCACATTATTGGGCGACACCCGATCATAGGGCAGGCAGTCCCAGGCTGGCAGCGTCAGAATCGTGTGGCCCGGCAGCATGGCGGTCAGAATATCGGCCATGCGCTGCAGCCGCCGCCCGTCGCGCGCCACGAACACGATGCTCGCCGCATCGTCCGGCGCCGCCTCAATGCGCTGCTGCACCAGGCGCGCCAATACCATCGGCTGCATGCCGTCGGGAACATTGGCGAGGGTGCGGCTGGGACGCGGCGCGATCAGATCGTTCATCGACCCAGCCGTGCCTGATGGTCGGCGATCACTTCGGCGAGAAATTCCGCATCCACATGCTCGGGTGGCACCGCCTGCCCCATCACCCAGGTCAGAAGTGGCGGATCTTCCTCGCTCATCAGCGCTTCGAGCTGATCGAGCCCGGCATGATCCAGCCGCTCAACATGGGCGTCCGCATAGGGGCCGAGCACCAGGTCCATTTCCTTGGTGCCACGATGCCACGCCCGATAGCGCAGCTTCTTGCGGCGCACAGCAATATCTTCACCGGCAGTCATTTGACGCGCCATGATCCCGAAGTGGTTGATAGAGCGTTCTGTGTAACGCCATTCGCGGTGTGTGTCAGCCCTCGCCCGCGCCTCGTGATGGCGTGACCTAGAATAGCAGGCCGAACACCAGCCAGATGAGCCCGGCGACCAGCGCCCAACTGAGCAATGCCAACACGATGATAAGGGGCAATCGCCGTCGCTGCAGCCAGCCCAATTTGTCCTCCGGATAGCCCATGGCGGCCAGCCAGTCGATAATCCGCTCCATCTTGGCCTCCATACAGCTCCACCAACTCCAGGATTCGTGCTAACGCCCCTTTGCCGGTTTGGTTACAATTCGAGCTTCCATAGCTTGTTCGCCCCCAGCCCTCGCGCGCTGGCACTCCGCAATATCAGGTGAAGGAGCCGATTCGCTGTCTCGCCCCGAAACTCTTTCGCCGCTGTTTCGCTCGCTGCGCTCCATCAAGGGCGTCGGCGACAAGCTGGCTGCGCTGCTGACCCGTTATTTCGGCGCGCCCGACGGGCAGGAAGCCATCGCCCTCGATATTCTGATGCATATGCCCTCCGGCGTGGTCGATCGGCGTCGACAGGTCGGCGTCGCCGAGGCCTATCTCAACCAGATCGTGACGCTGCGCCTGCATATCGACCGCCACCAGCCGCCGCCGCGCGGCCGGGAGCACGTTCCCCATCGCGTCTTCGCCCATGACGACACCGGCGACATGCAGCTGGTATTCTTCCGCGCTCAGGGCGGCTGGGTCGAGAAGGCCCTGCCCGTTGGCGAAGAACGATTCGTGTCCGGGACTGTCGGCTTTTTCAATGGCGAGAAGCAGATCACCCATCCAGACTACATCGTCGAGCCCGATAAATTCGCCACCCTGCCGCTGGTGGAGCCGGTTTATCCGCTCACCCAGGGTCTCAGCTCCAAGGCGCTGGCCAAGCTGGTGCGGCAGGTGGTCGACGATGTGCCGGAGATTCCCGAGTGGATCGCCCCTGCGACCATGGCGGAGCGCCGCTGGCCGAGTTTTGCCGACGCGATGCGCATGGTTCACATGCCGACCAACCCCGGCGAGGCGGAGCTATGGGCGCCCGCCCGCATGCGCCTTGCCTATGACGAGTATTTTGCCGGCCAACTCACCCTGCAGGTGATCCGGTCGACCATGGTCGCCGACCGGGGCATCAGTCGCAAATTCACCGGCGTGGTAACGGCGAAGGTCAGCAGCGTGTTGCCCTTCTCGCTCACCGAAGGGCAATTGCAGGCGGTCGAGGAAATTCGCGCCGATCTGGCCTCGCCCAACCGCATGTCGCGGCTGTTGCAGGGCGATGTGGGCGCCGGCAAGACTGTCGTCGCGCTGATGGCAATGGCCGCCATGGCCGAAAGCGGCGCCCAATCCGCCATGATGGCGCCGACCGAACTGCTCGCCACCCAGCATTTCAAGACCTTGAAACCCCTATGCGATCTGGCCGGGCTCGGTTGCGAACTGCTTACCGGCAAGATGCCCGCCGCCGAGCGCCGGGCCAAGCTGGCCGGCATTGCCAGCGGCACCACCACCATCGTCGTCGGCACCCATGCCCTGTTCCAGTCCGGCGTCGAATTCCACAATCTCGGCCTTACCGTAGTAGATGAGCAGCACCGCTTCGGCGTCCATCAGCGTCTCGCTTTGTCCGACAAGGGCAAGCACACCGATTTGCTGGTGATGACCGCCACGCCGATCCCGCGTACGCTGGTGCTGACCCATTTTGGCGACATGGAGGTCAGCGTGCTGCGCGAAAAGCCGCGCGGGCGTCAACCGATTGACACCGCCGTGCTCTCTATCGGCGACTATGACCGGGTCATCGCCCGCCTGCAGGCCCGTCTGGCCGAAGGCGCGCAGGCCTTCTGGGTCTGTCCGCTGGTCGAGGAAAGCGAACATCTCGACGTTGTCGCTGCCGAGGATCGCTTTGCCGAGCTGCACAAAGTGTTTGGTGACCAGGTTGCGCTGGTGCATGGCCGCATGAGCGCCGCCGCCAAGCAGGAGGTGATGCAGCGCTTTTCCGCCAATGAACTCAAGCTCTTGGTCGCCACCACCGTCATCGAAGTCGGCGTCGACGTGCCCAACGCTTCGATCATGATCATCGAGCATGCCGAGCGCTTCGGCCTCGCCCAGCTGCATCAGTTGCGTGGCCGTGTCGGGCGCGGCACGGCCCGCTCCGCCTGCCTCTTGCTCTACAAGGATCCGCTGAGCGAAACTGCCAAGGCCCGGCTCGAAACGATAAAATCCACCGAGGACGGCTTTGAGATCGCCGAGCGCGACCTCGAACTGCGCGGTCAGGGCGACGTGCTCGGCACCCGCCAGTCCGGCATGCCCGGCTACCGCCTCGCCGTCCCCGACGTGCATCGCCATCTGCTCGATTTCGCCCATGACGAGGCAAAGGCCCTGCTGGCGTGCAACCCGGCGCTCCTCGGCGACGAAGGCGAAGCCGCCCGCACGGCATTGTATCTATTCAGAAAAGACCTGGCGATTCCGCTGATCAGGGCGGGGTAGTTCTTCACCTCTCCATTTGGGGGAGAGGTGAAGGGCGCCTATTCCACCGTCACTGACTTCGCCAGATTGCGCGGCTGGTCCACGTCGGTGCCCATGAACACTGCCGTGTGATAGGCCAGCAACTGCACCGGGATACAGGCCAGGATCGGCGCGACGAAGCTGGACACACCCGGGATGACGATAATATCCGCCACGCCATGGCCCACGGTCTCCGCGCCCTCGGCATCGGTGATCAGAATGATCTTGCCGCCGCGCGCCGCCACTTCCTGCATGTTGGAGAGGGTCTTTTCCACCAGCTCGTCCGATGGGGCGACGACGATCACCGGCATGTCCTCGTCAACCAGCGCGATGGGGCCGTGTTTGAGTTCACCTGCCGCATAACCTTCGGCGTGGATATAGCTGATTTCCTTGAGCTTTAGCGCGCCCTCCATGGCGATTGGGAACATCGGCCCGCGCCCCAGATAGAGCACGTCCTTCGCCTTGGAGAGACGCTTGGCGATCTCCACGATCTGACTCTCCGTGCCCAGCGCCGCTGACACCGCGGTCGGCAGGCCGACCAGCGCACGCACATGCTCGGCTTCCTGCTCGGCGCTCAGCACGCCCCGCGCCCGGCCGGCAGCGATTGCGAGGCTGGCCAATGCGGTCAGCTGCGCCGTCAGCGCCTTGGTGGAGGCAACGCCGATTTCCGGCCCGCACAGAATGGGGAACACCACGCTCGATTCGCGCGCAATGGTGGATTCCAGCGTGTTGACCAAGCTCGCCACATGCTGACCCTGCCCGGCGCAGTAGCGCAGAGCGGCCAGCGTGTCGGCGGTCTCGCCCGATTGCGAAATGAACAGCGACAGCCCGCCCCGCTCCAGCGGCGGCTCGCGATAGCGGAACTCGGAGGCCACGTCGATATCGACCGGCAGGCGCGCATAGCGCTCGAACCAGTATTTCGCCACGGCGCCAGCCAGATAGGCGGTGCCGCAGGCGCTGATGGTCAGCCGGCTCAATGCGGCAAAGTCGAAGGGCAGATTCTCGCGGATGGCAACTTTCTCGGTGGCCATATCCACATAGTGGCTCAGCGTTTGCGAGATGGTCTGGGGCTGCTCGTAGATTTCCTTGGCCATGAAATGGCGGTAATTGCCCTTGTCGACCAGCAGGGCCGAAGCCTGCGACACCAGTTGCTCGCGCTGCACGATGGCGTCAGACCCGTCACGGATGGTGACGCCCTGCGGGGTAATTACCGCCCAATCGCCATCTTCGAGATAAGTCAGCCGCGAGGTGAACGGGGCCAGCGCCATGGCGTCGGAGCCCAGATACATTTCGGTGGTGCCATAGCCGATGGCCAGCGGCGCGCCGTGGCGGGCGGCAATCAGCAGCCCCTCTTCGCCCTTGAACAGGAAGGCTAGGGCGAAAGCGCCGCGCAGATGCTTGAGTGTCCGCGCCACCGCCAGTTCGGGATCGGCGCCGTTGACCAGTTCGCGCGTCACCCACAGCGCCACCGATTCCGTATCGGTCTGCGTCTTGGGCAGATAGCCGTCCTTGGCCAGATCGGCCAGCATTTCGCGATAATTCTCGATGATGCCGTTATGCACCACGGCCACGCGGTCGGTGGCATGGGGATGAGCATTCTGCTCGGTCGGCGCGCCATGCGTGGCCCAGCGGGTGTGGCCGATGCCGATGCGGCCGCCCAGCGGCTCAAAATTCAGCTTCTGCGCTAGATTGCCCAGCTTGCCCTCGGCGCGGCGGCGGGCGATGGCACCGCCGTCCAGCGTCGCCACCCCGGCGCTGTCATAGCCACGATATTCGAGGCGCTTGAGCGCGTCCACTAGACGGTTGGCAACTGGTTCGCTGCCTACGATGCCGACGATGCCGCACATGTCAGTTGCCCTTCTTTGCCTGTTTCTTGGCCGCCGAGGCGGCGAAAATGCTTTTCGCCCGGCCCGGCTTGACCACTTGCCGCGCGCGGCCCAGTGCCAGCGCATCGGCCTCGACGTCTTCGGTGATGACACTGCCGCTGGCCACCAGCGCGCCGGCGCCCACCGTCACCGGCGCCACCAGCGACGCATTGGAGCCGATAAAGGCGCCATCGCCGACAATGGTCTGATGCTTGTTGTAGCCGTCATAATTCACGGTGATGACGCCGGCCCCGATATTCACCCCGGCGCCAATCGTGGCGTCGCCGATATAGGTGAGGTGGCTAACCTTGCTGCCCTTGCCGATCTCGGATTTCTTGACCTCGACGAAATTGCCCACCTTGGCATCCTCGGCAAGGTTCGCCCCCGGCCGCAGCCGGGCAAAGGGTCCGACATTGGCGCGCGGCCCGACATGGGCGCCCTCAAGGTGGCTGAACGCGTGAATCACCGCGCCTTCCTCGACCTTCACCCCCGGCCCGAACACCACATTGGGTTCGATGGTGACGTCGCGGGCAATTTCCGTGTCGTAGGAGAACCAGACGCTGCCTGGGTCCTTGAGCGTCACACCGGCCTTCATGAAATCCTCGCGCCGCACATCCTGGAACAGGCACTCTGCGCGCGCCAGCTGGCTCCTGTCATTGACGCCCATCACATCATTTTCCGGCGCCAGCCCATAGCCGACCTTCTTGCCGGCAGCATTGGCCAGCTCCACCAGGTCGCCCAGGTAATATTCATTCTGAGAATTATTGGCTTCGACCTTGTCGATCAGGTCGCGGAACACCTCGGCGCGAAACGCCAGAATGCAGGCATTGCACAGCCCGATTCGGCGCTCGGCCTCGCTGGCATCCTTGTGCTCGCGGATCGCCAGCAGCGTGTCGCCATCGGTGATGAAGCGGCCATAGCCGGTCGGGTCTTTGGGTTCAAAACCGAGAATCGCCACATCCAGCCCATCATCCAGCCGGTCGAGCACCGCGCGGAAATTGGAGCCACGCAGCAGAGGGTGATCGCCGTAAACCACCGCCACATAGCCCTCGGCCTGCTCAAACAGCTCGCGCGCCATCGAAGCGGCGTGGGCTGTGCCCTTGGCTATGCTTTGCTCGAAATGCGCGACCCCGGGATGCAGCGCCGTCACCGTCTTGCGGATCGAGTCGTGTTGTGGCCCGGTGACCAGTGCAATCTGGGTCGACCCGGCTTCGCGCGCTGCCTGCGCCACGTGGCCGATGATCGGCATGCCGCCGACTGGATGCAGCACTTTGGGCAGTGCTGACCGCATGCGCGTCCCCTCGCCCGCCGCCAGAATGATCGTCAGCAGTTCGGTCATGACAGGTTTCTCCGCAATACAGTCGTTTGGCCGCGCATTTGCACAAATTTATGGCATGCAGCCGTTGGCGAACCCATAACGTCAGCCGCATGATTAGGTTCGGTGCAGTATATGATTCGATTGCACCTCTGGGGTAGCGCTTTGGCTAAAGCATCGGAGCAATTCCGGCAATCGGATGTCACCACCTGGGGCATAATTGCGCTGGTGCTGGGTGGTATTGCCGTGATGGGTGCTAATATTTCGGCCCTCGTCCCCCAGATGGTATTGGCGGGACTGCACAAGACCCGCCTCGAAGGCGCCTCGCTCGAGCAGTTGCGGCTGCAGGTGGCCGAATTGCGCGAGGAAACCGTGCGGCTCAAGCGTGACAATAGCGTGCTGACGGCGCGCTTTGCGCTCAAGGAGCAGCAAAGCAATGAAGTCACCCGCCGCGTCGGCGCGCTTGAGGTCAGCCTGCCGCTGCTGCTCGAGGCTTTGCCCGATGGCACCCAGATCGACCGCAGCAACCTGACGGCCGCGATCGGCAATGATCCGGCTGTGGTCTATCAGACCGATGGCGGCTCGGTGGTGATCCGCCAGCAGCCAATGGCCGCAGCGCAGCCGGCCGCCCCCGGCAGCCAGCCCCTGCCCGCGCCGCTGGTCCAGCTCGCTGCTGTGCCCAATGCAGCGGCCTATGGGGTCGCCCTGGGCACTGCGACCGGATTGGAACAAGCGCCCGAGGCCTGGCGCGACCTGAATATGAAGCTGGGTCCCCTGCTGTTCGGGCTGGCACCACTGCTGGCTGATGCGCCCGATGGCGGCGGCAAACGCATCGTTGTCGGGCCGATCCCGCAGCTCTCCGAGGCCACGGCACTCTGCACCCGGCTTGAACAAATTTCCGTCGCCTGCCTGCCCACGCCGTTCATTGGCATGCCGTTAGCCCAGTAAAGTCGCGCGATTGCGGTTGACAGGCGACGAAGCGTAGCTATGTTCCGCCGCGACGCCAGCAGCGTCAGACATGGTGTGTGCCGGTAGCTCAGTGGTAGAGCATTCGACTTTTAATCGAATGGTCGAGGGTTCGAACCCCTCCCGGCATACCATTCCTCATTTCTGAACGGGCTGCGGCAGTGTCACACGATATTATCGATCTGCTCAAGGTTTTGACGACGACCCTCCTGGTCGTTGCCGCCGGCACGCTGGTGATGCTCTATGTCATCTACCTGCTGGCCCAGTATGGCGCCAACCTGCCAATGGTGGGCTCGCTTCCGCTGAATGCGCCGCCCGAAATGGTGCCGCTGCTTGCTGACAATCGCCTGTTTTCGGCGCTGGCCGCCGCCCATGTCACCGCCGCCGGCCTGGCACTGCTGATCACCAGCCATACCATCGATATGGCCCTGCTGATTGCCTCCAAGGCCGTCACCGTGGTCATCACCGCCCTGCTCGGCTTTGTCGGCGGGCACATGATCTATCTGCAGCTGACGGAAAACGCCGCGCTCTCACTGGCGCCGCTGACGCCAGTGTTTATCGCGCTCGCCGCGTTCCTGGTGCTGTCATCGGTACTCAGCGTCTACAATCTGCGCCGGCTGGGCCATCTGCGCTTCGTCGTCGCCATCGCCATGGTGCTTATCGGCCCGCTGCTGCTGGTCTGGCTTTAGCCCTTAAGCCGCCAGCGTCACCACAATGGCCCCGCGGGTGGTCGCGACCACCGTATGCTCATACTGCACGCACAGCGCCGGCGGACGACTCACCAGCGTCCATTCGTCATCCGGCGACTTCTGATCCGCCAGATTGCCGCCCAGCGACAGGAAGGGCTCGATGGTGAACACCAGCCCGTTATTCATGCGACGGCGTTCCGAGCGATCCGGCCAGGTCGAAATCTCGCTGGGCTCGTCATGGAGGCTATCGCCGACGCCATGGCTGGCGAGGTTGCGGATCAGCGTATAGCCGCCCTTCTTGGCGAATTTGCCGATGGCGTTGCCGATATCGGCCAGCGGCGCGCCAGCCTTGACCGCGCGAATCCCCGCCCACATCGCCTTCTTGCCATCGCGGCACAGCGCATCCAGCCTGTCGGTACTCGGCGGCAGCACATAGGACGCGCCGGTGTCGGCGAACACGCCGTCCTTTGCCGCCGACACGTCAATATTGACCAGATCGCCGGCGTTGAGCACCCGGTCGCCCGGGATGCCATGGGCGATCTCTTCATTCACTGAAATGCAGGTGGCGCCGGGGAAATTATAGGTCAGCACCGGCGCCGAGCGGGCGCCATGCTGCTCCAGCAGCTTACGGCCGATCTCATCGAGTTCGGCCGTGGTCATGCCCGGCTGCATTGCCTCTGCCATCGCGTCACGCGTGAGGGCACAGATACGGCCGATTTCCTTGAGCCGTTCCAGCTCTTCTTCGGTGGTGATGGTCACCTGTTACCCCTTATTGGCGAGGTAATAGGCCAGCAGGCCCTGGGTAGAGCTGTCATGCCCCTCGCCGCTCTCCTTGCCCTCAACCTTGGGCAGCAGCGCCTTGGCCAGCTGCTTGCCCAGCTCAACGCCCCACTGGTCATAGGAATTGACGTTCCAGATCACGCCCTGGGTGAACACCTTGTGCTCATACAGCGCCACCAGCGACCCGAGCGTCTCGGGGGTGAGCTGCTCATAGAACAGCGTGTTGGACGGACGATTGCCGGGGAACACCTTATGCGGGGTCAGTGCCTTGATCTCGGCCTTGCCCAGGCCCTGCGCCTTGAGCTCTTCGACAACCTCTTCCGGGCTCTTGCCCAGCATCAGCGCTTCGGACTGGGCCAGCACGTTGGCGACCAGCTTGTCGTGATGCGGCGGCAGGCTCTCATGTGGCCTTGCGGCGATCAGAAAATCGGCCGGAATGACGTCCGTGCCCTGATGGATCAGCTGATAGAAGGCGTGCTGGCCATTGGTGCCCGGCTCGCCCCAGACGATGGGACCGGTGGACCAGCCGACCGGCTTGCCGGCCAAAGTCACCGATTTGCCGTTCGATTCCATGTCCTGCTGCTGCAGATAAGCGGCAAAGCGGCTCAGGCGCTGGTCATAGGGCAGCACGGCATGGGTCGAGAAACCCCAGACGTTTCGATACCACACGCCCAGCAGGGCCATGATCACCGGCAGGTTGTCTTCCAGCGGGGCCGAGAGGAAATGGCGGTCCATGGCGTCGGCACCGGCCAGGAACTTGGCGAAATTGTCATAGCCGACGGCCAGCGCAATCGGCAGGCCGATCGCCGACCACACCGAATAGCGGCCACCAACCCAGTCCCAGAAGCCGAAAATGCGGTCTTCACGGATGCCGAACTTGGCGCAGGCCGGGATGTTGGTCGACAACGCGGCGAAATGGTTCGGCACCGCCTCTTCGCCCAGCGTATCGGCGATCCAGTCGCGGGCCGACGCCGCGTTGGTCATGGTCTCGTCGGTGGTGAAGGTCTTCGACGCTACGATGACCAGCGTCGATTTGGGGTCGAGACGCTTCAGCGTGTCGTGGATATGGGCGCCATCGACATTGGAGACGTAATGCACGCGCAGATCGGCGCGGGTATAGGGCTCCAGCGCCAGCGTCACCATGGCCGGGCCAAGGTCCGAGCCGCCAATGCCGATATTGACGACATCGGTGAACTGCGCCCCGCCGTGGCCGCGAATCTCGCCGTTGCGGATGGCGTCGGTATAGGTCTCCATGGCCGCCAGCACGGCGCGCACGTCGGGCATCACGTCCTTGCCGTCGACCGGCACCGGCTTGTCGCCCTGATAGCGCAGCGCCATGTGCATCACGGCGCGGTCTTCGGTGATGTTGATGTGTTCGCCTTCGCACATCTGGTCACGGCGTTCCTCGACGCCGGCCGCGCGGGCCAGATCGAACAGCGCAGCCATGGCGTCTTCATCGATGCGGTTCTTGGAATAGTCGAGCAGAATGCCAGCGCCGCTCACCGAGTAGCGTTTGAAGCGGTTGGGATCGACGGCAAACTGGATGCGCATCGGTTGCTCTTCGAGGCGCTTGCGGTGCTTACCGAGGGTGGCGAAACTCGCCTTGCGTCCAGCTTTTGCCATGTCGAAAAACCTTTTCTAAAGTCAGATGACCGGCAGGTCGCCAGCGGCCCATGCCGCGCGCGTCTCTGCCGCAAAATCGTTGAACCGGCCGCCTTCGATCGCACCGCGGCAGCCCTGCACCAGCTCTTGATAATAGGCCAGGTTGATCTGGGAAAGGATCATCGCGCCCAAAATCTCTTCTGTCTTAACGAGATGGTGCAGATAGGCCCGGCTCCAGCGGCGGCAATTGAGGTTGGGCGACGCCTCGTCGATCGGACGATGATCTTCCTTATGCCGGGCATTTTTCAGATTGATGACGCCGAAGCGGGTGTAAACATGGCCATGCCGGCCAGCGCGCGTCGGATGCACGCAGTCGAACATGTCGATGCCGCGCCCGATGGCGCCCAGAATGTCGTCTGGCTTGCCCACACCCATCAGATAGCGCGGCCGGTCAGTCGGCAGCTCAGGGGTGATGTTGTCGAGCACCCGGAACATCACTTCCTGCGGCTCGCCCACCGCCAGCCCGCCCACGGCATAGCCGTCAAAGCCGATGGATTTCAGTCCCTGCGCCGAGCGGGCGCGCAAATCGGCGTCGTCGCCGCCCTGCACGATGCCGAACAGCGCCCGATTGAGCTGGTTGTTGAAGGCGGTCTTGGAGCGGTCGGCCCAGCGCAGCGACAGCTCCATCGCCCGTTCCATCTCCTTGCGCTCCGCCGGCAAGGCGATGCACTCGTCGAGCTGCATGATGATGTCACTGTCGAGCAGCGTCTGGATCTCGATGGAGCGCTCCGGCGTCAGCTCATGGCTCGACCCGTCGATATGGGAGCGGAAGGTCACACCCTTTTCCGTCAGCTTGCGCAATTGGGTCAGCGACATGACCTGAAAGCCGCCGCTATCGGTGAGAATCGGGCGCTGCCAATCCATGAAATTATGCAGGCCACCCAGCCGGTCGACCCGTTCGGCGCCGGGGCGCAGCATCAGATGATAGGTGTTGCCCAGGACGATGTCGGCGCCGGTCTCGCGCACCTGGTCGGGATACATCGCCTTGACGGTGCCGACAGTGCCAACCGGCATGAAGGCCGGCGTCTGGATATCGCCGCGCGGCGTGTCGATGCGGCCGCGCCGCGCCATGCCGTCGGTGGCGGATAGGGTGAAGGTGACTTGTTTCATGATGCCGGGTTGTAACCGCTCAATCGCCCCCGGACAACTGCCCGGCGCGACCGAATTCGGCCATGTTTGCTGACAAAATCAACGGTGTTGATGTGCTGATTTGCCAAGGGACCTATTGTTGATGCGTAAATTGCTTTTTCTGCTGCCGCTGCTGGCCGCAACCGCCCTGCCGACTATGGCGCAAGAGAGTGCCGGGCCATTGGGTGAACGTGACGGGAAATATGTCGGGTCCGGCGAAGGTGAGCTGTCCGCCGAATTCACCCATATCGAGGGTGATATCTACGCTGTGGACTTGGAAACCGTCGTGCCGATCGGCGATATGGGCGGCTGTGCCGGTGGCATTAGCGGCGAAATGATCATGTCCAAGAAGGGCGGCAATCTATTCGTCGAAAACGAGGACTATGATCCCGAGCTGGCCGACAACCCGATCAATGCCCGCGTGTGCGAAATCGGCATCCACTTTGAGGACGGTATTCTGGTGCTTGAGGAGCGTGACGGCTGCATGCAGTATCACGGCGCCTCCTGCTCCTTCACCGGCCAGTTGATCGGCGAAAACGCCGCCGGCTAAGGCGCTCATAGCTTCCCCTCGGGCCTGGCCCGAGGGTCGCCTATCAGTCCTCCGGATGGCCCGCCCGCAGCAGCAGCGACGAATCCCCATAGGAATAGAATCGGTAACCTTCGCGTATCGCGTAGGCATAGGCCTCTTTCATGACCGCCATGCCGGCAAAGGCGCTGACCAGCATGAACAGCGTCGATTTGGGCAGGTGGAAATTGGTCATCAGCGCATCGACGGTGGCGAAGCGAAAACCGGGCGTGATGAAAATATCAGTGTCGCCGGAGAACGCCTGCAACGTGCCGGTGGCCCGCGACGCGGTTTCCAGCAGCCGCAGGCTGGTCGTGCCCACCGCAACCACACGCCCACCCGTCGCGCGTTTGGCGAGAATGCGGTCGACCGTTTCCGGATCGATCTCGCCCCATTCGGCGTGCATCACATGGTCTTCGGTGTTGTCCACCTTCATCGGCAGAAACGTCCCTGCCCCGACATGCAGCGTCACCCGCTCAATGGTCACGCCCTTGTCGGTCAATTGCTGCAGCAGGCTTTCGGTGAAATGCAGCCCCGCCGTCGGTGCCGCCACCGCGCCGTCCTCAGCGGCATAGACGGTCTGGTAGTCCACCAGATCGCGCTCTTCCACACCGCGCTTGGCCCCGATATAGGGCGGCAGCGGCATGGCGCCGTGTGATTTGATGGCCTCGTCGAGCTGCGCGCCGCCGAGGTCGAATTCCAGCGTCACCTCGCCGGTTTCGCCCTTCCCCGCCACATAGGCGGTCAGCGCATCCGATTGACCGTTACCGAGTTCAAGCCGGTCGAGCAGCGCCAGTTTCTTGGCCGGACGAGCAAAGGCGCGCCAGGTGTGGGCATCCACCCGCTTATGCAGGTTGAACGACACATTGGCGCGGTTCTCGCCGCGAATCCGCGTGCCGCGCAGCTCGGCGGGCAAGACGCGGGTGTCATTGACCACCAGCACGTCGCCGTCTTTCAGCAACCAGAGCAGGTCGGGAATATGGTGATCGGCCAACCCATTGACCGGATCGACCAGCAGCAGCCGCGCGGAATCACGCGGCTCGGCCGGATGCAGGGCAATGAGCTGTTCGGGCAGGTCGAAGTCGAAATCGGATACAAGCATGGCTCGTGCCTAGCACAGCCCGCCAATTGGAGAAATCCGTTTGCGCATCACAGCAGGCGGATCATCAGCGCGCCGATGATCAACAGCACGGCGCCGGCCACCCGCCCCATGGAGATTTCACGCACCGCCGTGCCGAGAAAGCCGATCTTGTCGAGCGTCAGCCCCGCCAGCAATTGCCCGGTAATGGCCAGCGCCATCACCGCAGCGGTGCCGATCATCGGCGTCAGCACAATGGTGGAGGTAACAAAAAAAGCGCCCAGCAGACCGCCGGTGACAAACAGCCACGGCGCCGGTGCCGCAAACTGGATCGGGGTGCCATTGATGGCCGACAGCGCGAAGCTGATGCCCCACAGGGCAATGGCCCCGGCCAAAAACGACATGGCGGCGGCCGCGAAAGGCATGCCGAGGGCCTTGCCCAATTGCACATTGATCGGAGCCTGCGTGGCAATGCAGGCGCCGGCGATGACGCCGATCAACGTCCAGAGAACTACGTCCATTTTCATCCGTGGAAAGCCATCGGGGCGCCCACCTGAGTGAGCGCCCCGATCGGCAGTGCCTTAGGCAGCAATATCGGCTGCAACTTTGACCGAAATCATCTTGTCCGGGTTGATCACCGGCTCGCCGCGCTTGATCTCGTCGACATGTTCCATGCCTTCGATGACCTTGCCCCAAACGGTGTACTGCTTGTTGAGGAAGGGCGCGTCGCCAAAGCAGATGAAGAACTGCGAGTTGGCCGAGTCCGGGTTCTGGGCGCGGGCCATCGAGGCCGTGCCACGGACATGCGGCTCGGCGTTGAATTCCTGTTTGAGGTCCGGATACTTCGAACCGCCGGTGCCGCGACCATCGGGGCAACCGGTCTGGGCCATGAAGCCGTCGATCACGCGATGGAACACGACGCCATCATAAAAGCCTTCGCGCGCCAGCTTCTTGATGTGAGCGACGTGGTTGGGGGCCAGGTCGGGGCGCATGGCGATGACCACATTGCCCTTGGTGGTTTCGATGACGAGGGTGTTTTCCGGATCGGCGTAATCAGCCATGGGTTCAACTTTCGGTTGGGAAATCGTGGCCCGGATGTAAGGCCATTAGGCGACGGGTGCAAGACTTGGGAGCTGCAGGCTTTGACAGGGTGCCTGTCAGCCCCCCTCCCGGCCTCCCCCATCAAGGGGGAGGTGCCGTTCTGATTTTGCGACTGGATCATGCCCCCGAACTCGATCTGATACCTCCCCATGATGGGGGAGGTTAGGAGGGGGTGGGGCAGCAAACACCAGGCGACGAGCCGACCTTAGCCGGCCCGAAACGACTTACTTATATTCGATCTTGGCGGTGACGATCTTGTCCGGATTGGCCACGGCGCCATTGGCCGATTGCGGGCCCTTTTCCAGCGCGTCGACCACGTCCATGCCCGACAGCACCTTGCCGAACACGGTGTACTGACCGTCGAGGAAGGTGGAATCGGCGGTGACGATGAAGAACTGGGAGTTGAACGAGTTGGGGTCCTGCGAGCGGGCCGCGCCGACCGCGCCGCGGACAAAGCTCTCGGCGTTGAATTCGGCGACCACGTCCGGCTGGTCGGAACCGCCCATGCCGGCGCGGGCCAGGTCGAAGCCTTCGGCACCGCTCTTGCCGAACTCCACGTCGCCGGTCTGGGCCATGAAGCCTTCGATGACGCGGTGGAACACCACGCCGTCATAGGCGCCCTGCTCGGCCAGCGCGATGATGCGCTCGACATGCTTGGGCGCAATCGCCGGCAGCAGCTCGATATCGACAGCACCGCCCTCAAGCGTGAGCATCAGATGCGGCGTACCGGACTGGGCGAAGCTGGGGGCAGCGGACAGCGCCACGGCGCCGATGACGAGGGCGCTGAACAGGCGGCGGGTAATATCGGTCATTTGGTTTGCAGGGCCTTGAGAACAATTTGCGGGACGAAGGCGGAAATATCGCCGCCCATCTCAGCGATTTGGCGCACTAATGTGGCCGAGATATGCCGAACCGGGGGGCTGGAGGGGAGGAAAACGGTCTGCAGGTCCGGCGCCATCTGCGCGTTCATGCCCACCATTTGCATTTCATAATTATAGTCGGTGGTGTCACGCAACCCGCGAATGATCAGCTTGGCGCCGTGCTCGCGCGCGGCATTGACCATCAAGCCGCTGAAATCGACAATCTTGAATTCTGTGTCGGTGCGCTTGCCCACCGGGGCCAGTGCCTGCTCCAGAATCGCCAATCGGTCCTCATGGGCAAATAGCGGCGTCTTCTTGCCTGGATTGATGCCGACGGCGACCACCAGCGTATCGACCAGCTTGCAAGCCCGCTCGATGACGTCGAGATGCCCGTTGGTCAGCGGGTCAAATGAGCCGGGATAGAACCCAACCAGTCTGCTCATCACGGCCTCCCCTTTGTTGTTATTAGGGTTTTGTCATGGGCCGACAGTGCTGGCAAGGCGGGGCTCACCCCGATTTTCGTCGCGCACCGACACTGCTCATGACCGCACTGACGAGCCCGAGCAGCACCAGCAGCCCGCCGCCGGCCAGAAAAGCGGCGGCGGTGCCGTAGGTGGCGGCGATGAAGCTGCCAATGAAGGGTGCCGATAGCATGACGGCTGTGATCACCGCCTCACCGGCGGCAAACACCCGGGCGATGCGCTCAGGCGGAGTCGCTGCCTGCACGATCGTGCGATAGGGCACCAGCATGAAAGCCGTAGAGCCGCCCATCAGCCCCAGCACGATGAAATAGGGCAGTATCGGCAAATCATAGCCCTGCAGCGCAACCAGCGCGAGGCCGGTGGTCACCAGGCCAGAAAACAGGGCTGCGCAAATCATGGTGGGCAATGGATGGCGTGCGGCCACGCGGCCGGCGACCAGCGCGCCGATCAACCCGCCGCCGCCCGAGGCGGCAATGCCAATGCCGAAGGCCGTCGCGCCTAGCCCGAAATCCTCGGTCAGCAGGGCAATCAGCGCGTCATAGAGAAAGAAGGAAAAATAGGCGACCGACGAAAACACCAGCGCCGCCAGCAACAGGCGGCTGCGCCCAAACTCGGCAGCACCGGCCAGTAATTCCGTACGAAAATCAGCAGCTTGGCGCGGCGGCTTCATCGGCAGATTCAAGCCCAAAACCAGCACCGCGGCCAGCAGCGACAGCACCGCATTGAAGCCGAACACCGACTGCGCCGGCATCACCGCCAGCAGCAATCCGCCCAGTGCGGGGCCGGCGATTTTTGAGGTCTGGTTGATGGCCTGATGCAGGCCATTGGCGGCGCCGAACAGTTCTGGTGGCGTCGAGGCCTGGATGGCCGCCTGCCTTGCGGGGGTAAAAGCAGAATCGATGCAGGCCCGCACAAACACCAGTGCCAGCACGATGGCGGTATGACCGGCAAACATCAGCGCCAGCGTCGCCATTCCACGGCCCAGATTGCTCAGCACCAGAATGCGCGGCAAAGGCGTGCGATCGACCACCACCGCCAACAAGGGACCGACCAGCACATAGGGCAAGGTCAGGCAGAAGGCGAACAGCGCCAGCACCCATGGCCCCTCACCCCAGGCAAACACCAGCAGCGCGATGATAGCGGCATAGTCCAGCCAGTCGGCAAAATCGGCGGGGATCGAGGCCAGTGCCAGCCGGCGCGGCACCGGCAAGGCCAATAAGGCGCGGTATCCGGCTGGTTTTTGCGCCAATCTCAGGCCCGCTGCTGCAGCGCCAGCCACAGTCCGCCGGCCATCAGGATGACGCCGGACACGCGATTGACGAGGCGGACCCGGGCCGCCGTGAGCAGATGCCGAGCCCGGCCGGCGGCAATGGCATAGGCGCAGTCGCTGGCGGTGGCGACCGCCATGACGATCAGGCCCAGCACCATGATCTGGCCAAAAGCCGGGCGCGACAGATCGACAAACTGCGGCAGGAAAGCGCTGAGAAACAGCAGGGTTTTGGGATTGGACCAGTTGATTAGTGCACCCTGCCAGATATAGCGCCTGATCGGCAGCCGCGCGCCGTCGGTCAGCGCCAGGTGCCCATCGGAGCGGAGCATCTTCCAGCCGATCCAGATCAGATAGGCCGCGCCGGCCAGCTTGATGATCTCGAAGGCGCCGGACACCAGATTCATCACCGCCTCCAGCCCCACCGCGACGGTGAGCACCATGCTAAGCATGCTGAGTTCGGTGCCCAGAATGGTGAACAGCCCTGCCCTTGTGCCGCCGGCCAGCGCATTAGCGATCACCACCGAAACGGAGGGACCGGGAATAATCGAGAACAGCAGGCAGGCGAGCGCATAGGGCAGGATGATGGCCGGATCGATCATGGCGCGGGGCTCATTGCAGCAGGAGATGGTGCGATAACAGGCCACCACGCCCCGCGCTTGGCAAGAGCCGATCGCCGGCCCGCCCCAAAAAACCAAGGGGCGCCGAAGCGCCCCTTTTTCTTATTCCTCAGTCGGCGCCTCAGGCGCTTCGGGAGCGTCCGGTGCATCGGGCGGCGTGCCCTCGCCGCCGGTCTCCGGCGCGTCCGGCTCCTCCTCGGCTTCCGGCTCGCTGATATGCTCGACCGACATCACCTTCTCGCCCTCGGCGGTATCGAAGACGATGACGCCCTGGCTACCGCGCGACACCATGCGGATCGGCTTGTCGCCGCCCACCGGCAGGCGAATGGTCTGCCCGCCATCGGTGATCAGCATGATCTGGTCTTCGTCTTCCACCGGGAAGCTCGACACCAGATTGCCGTTGCGCTTGTTGACCGCCATGGCGACGATACCCTTACCGCCGCGCCCGGTGATCCGGTATTCGTGGCTCGAGGTGCGCTTGCCATAGCCGTTTTCGGAGATGGTCAGGATGAACTGCTCGGTGGCGCCCAGCTGGGCATAGCGCTCCTGCGGCAAATCGCCAGCCACCACATCGGCCTCGTCCGAACTATTCTCTTCGGCCTCGCCCTCGCCCCGCACCGCGCGGCTCATCTTGAGGTAAGCGGCCCGCTCTTCGGCCGAAGCGTCGGAGTGGTTGATCACGGCCATCGAGATGACCACGTCGTCCTTGGCCAGCTGAATGCCGCGCACGCCCATCGAGTCACGGCCCTTGAACAGGCGCACATCGTCCATGCGGAAGCGGATGGCCTGGCCCATGGCGGTGGTCAGCAGCACGTCATTATTGATCGATGCCGTCTCGACGCCGACGATCTGGTCGCCCTCATCCAGCTTCATGGCGATCTTGCCGTTCTGGCGCACTTCGACGAAGTCGGCCAGCGAGTTACGGCGCACCGTGCCGCGCGTGGTGGCGAACATGATGTCGAGATTGGCCCAGCTGCTTTCGTCCTCGGGCAACGGCATGATGGTGGTCAGCCGTTCGCCCTGCTCCAGCGGCAGGATATTGATCAGTGCCTTGCCGCGCGCATTCGGCGCGGCCAGCGGCAGGCGCCACACCTTGAGCTTGTAGGCAATGCCCCGGTCGGTGAAGAACAGCACCGGCGTATGGGTATTGGCCACGAAGAGGCGGGTGACGAAATCCTCGTCGCGCGTCGCCATGCCCGAGCGGCCCTTGCCGCCGCGGTTCTGCGAGCGATAGGTCGAGAGCGGCACGCGCTTGATGTAGCCCTCATGCGACACGGTCACCACCATGTCCTCGCGGGCAATCAGATCCTCGTCATCGAAATCGCCGACCACGTCGGAAATCTCGGTGCGACGCGGGGTAGCGAACTGGGCCTTGATCTCGGTCAGCTCGCTGCGGATGATTTCGACCACCCGCTCACGGCTGCGCAGGATGTCCAGATAGTCGGCGATTTCCACGCCCAGCCCATTGAGTTCGTCGCCAATTTCATCACGACCCAGCGCCGTCAAACGGGCCAGACGCAGTTCGAGGATGGCGCGGGCCTGTTCCTCGCTGAGATTGAAGGTGCCGTCCTCGTTGATACGGTGGCGCGGATCATCGATCAGCGCGATCAGCGGCGCCACGTCCTGGGCCGGCCAGTGGCGGGTCATCAGCTGCTCGCGCGCCGTCGCCGGATCGGGCGCGGTCCGGATCAGGGCGATGACCTCGTCGATATTGGCGACGGCCACGGCCAGACCAACCAGGATATGGGCGCGGTCACGGGCCTTGTTGAGCAGGAACCGGGCGCGACGCGTCACCACGTCGTGACGGAAGTCGATGAAAGCCTGCAGGATTTCGCGCAGATTCATCAGCTGCGGCTTGCCGCCATTCAGCGCAACGAAGTTGCAGCCGAACGAGGATTGCAGCTGGGTAAAGCGATAGAGCTGGTTGAGCACCACATCGGCCAGCGCATCGCGCTTGATCTCGATATAGACGCGCATGCCTTCGCGCGAGGATTCATCGCGCATATCGGCAATGCCTTCGATACGCTTTTCGCGCACCAGCTCGGCAATCTTTTCGACCAGCGTCGCCTTGTTCACCTGGTAGGGCAATTCGGTGATGATGATCGCTTCGCGTTCCTTGCGGACTTCCTCGATGGAGACGCGACCGCGTACCATCACCGAGCCGCGTCCGGTTTCATAGGCAGAGCGGATGCCGGCACGGCCAAGAATAATGCCGCCGGTAGGGAAATCGGGACCCGGCAACACCTGGAGCAATTCCTCGGTGAGCACCGAGGGATTGTCGAGCATCAGCAGCGCCGCGTCGATGGTTTCGCCCAGATTATGGGTCGGGATATTGGTGGCCATGCCCACAGCGATGCCGCTGCCGCCATTGACCAGCATATTGGGGAAGCGCGCCGGCATCACGACGGGCTCGTGTTCCGAGCCGTCATAGTTGGGGCGGAAATCCACCGTGTCCTTGTCGAGGTCATCGAGCATGGCATTGGTGATCTTCTGCATGCGCACTTCGGTGTAACGCATGGCAGCCGGCATATCGCCGTCGACCGAACCAAAGTTACCCTGACCTTCCACGAGCAGCTCGCCCATGGAGAAGTCCTGCGCCATGCGCACCAAGGCCATATAGACCGCGCTATCGCCATGCGGGTGATACTTACCGATCACGTCGCCGACCACACGGGCCGACTTGCGATACGGCTTGTTGTATTCGTAGCCGTTCTCGCTCATCGAGAACAGGATGCGCCGGTGTACCGGCTTGAGGCCATCACGCACGTCAGGCAGCGCGCGACTGACGATCACGCTCATCGCATAATCGAGATACGACTTGCGCATCTCGTCGGTGATGGAAATCAGCGAAATGTCGGAGGGCGGCGGTGCGCCGGTTCCGTTCTGAGGCGTATCGGTCACTGGGGTGATTCTTGGTTGTTCGAACTGGGATTAATCTAGGCGATTCCGGGCGAAATTGCTAATTTCCCCTTGGCAAGCCTGTGGAGAGGCCACCCACACCATTTACCGGGCAGATACCGGCCTTCGCTTTGGCCGCGTCCGACAGCCGTCGCTGGATCGACGCTATTCTCGGCGCGCGGCCTAGGCTATGAAGCAATCATGGCAGATACCTATCGAGCATGGCTTCGCGGCGTCCTGAAATGGCAGAATATTGCAGTGATCGACCTGCGCTCCCTCGATGGGGTTGGCAAGCGGCTGCAAATAGCTGGGCTGAAGACGCTGGGCGAGATTGACGAGATGGAAGGCCCGGCCCTGCTGAAGCTTGATGGCATCGGCGTCGGCGTGGTGCGGCGCACGCGTGGCATCATCCGGACCTGCAAGGCCGAAGAGCGGCGTCGCCGGCCTGCCGAGCAGCGCGTCCGCCCGCCCCGCCCACCGGCATAACAATACCGCTCGGCGGCTGAACACACTGCCCACAGGCAATTATTCGCCCCCTGTCCGCCCCGCTGGACGCCTTCACGACAAAGCCGTACCAATTGCGCCAAATCGTCGCGTCAGGGCGGAGTCGGGTGCCGGTGTCAGTGGGTTTGTTTTTCAAACGTCTGTGGGCGCGCTTCGCCTATGATCGCTCCATCGGCTTCGGCCTCGAATATATCGGCCTGACCACCCTGCGCTATCCCCGCGCCGTGGCGCTGGCGGTACTGGCTTTTTCCATCCTCTGCTTCACCCAGATTCCGCGCGCCAATGTCGATGGCGATCTGCTGCGCGTCTATGCCCATTCCGGGGCCGAATACGACGCCTATGCGCAGCTGTCGGAAACCTTCGGTACCTTCGAAAACGACATCTATGTGCTGGTCAGCACGCCGCGCCTGACCGAGCCGGAAACGCTGGAACGCGTGCGCGAACTGGCCTTCGACCTCGAGCTCAATGAATTCGCCGTGGGCACCATGTCGCCCTTCTCCCTGCGCAAGCCTGATGGCAGGGGCGGTTCGGTTCCGGCCGTGCCCGAGGGCATGGACGATTTTGCCGAAGTCGCCCGGGCGCTGGGCGATTTGCAGCAGAACGATCCGATGATGCGCAACCTCATCACCCCCGATCTGGACGGGGTGGTGCTGATCGTCTTCCCCGACCAATCCATGACCAAGGGCGACGGCACCAGGGCGATGATCGCCAGCCTGCGCGCCACCGTGGCCCCCTATCAGGACGAAAACATCACCATCGAGCTGACCGGTCCGCCAATCTGGACCTCGGAAATGCTCAATGCCGCGGTGGACGACCAGGTCAAATTCACCGTCTGGGGCTTTGGCCTCGGCGCGCTGATCGCCCTGTTGGCGCTGCGCTCGCTGCCCGCCGCCTTGCTGGTGGCGGCCACGCCGTTCCTGTCGGTGATGTGGTCGATGGGCATGATCCTGCTGTTCTTCGGCTCGTTCTCCTTTCTCACCATCATCGTCACCACGCTGGTCCTGGTGATCAGTTTTGCCGAGTCGATGTTCTTCATCTTCAACTGGCTCGCCTATTGGCGCGACGGCATGGAGCCCAACAAGGCGGTTGATGCCACGGTTAAGTTGGTCGGCCCGGCCGCCGGGCTGACCATGCTCACCACGCTGATCAGCTTTGCCTCGCTGGCGCTGACCCCGGGCCAGGGCATTCGCGAATTCTCCTTCGCCGGTGCCATCGGCACCTTCCTGCTGTTTGTCTGCCTGATGACCTTCATGCCGCTGATGCTCAAGGCGGCGATCCGCATGGGCTTCAAGGCCCCCAAGCGCAGCAGTCTGGTGCTGACCGCGCCGCTGCCGCTGAGCTGGTTCCTGGCCAGCCGGTTCGGCCGCCCGCTATCCATCGCCGCCATCGTGGTCACGCTGGTGCTGCTGATCCCCTACGCGCTGATCAAGCCGCATTTCTCCTTCGAGGATTTCGTCGCCACCGATTCCAGCGCGCTGACCGCCGCTGCCGAGATCGATGAGGGCGTCGGTGGCGTGGCGCCGCTCTATATCCGCGTGCCGCTGCAGGATCATGACCCCAATGTAACGCCGCGCGACTTCGACACCATCCGCATCGTGCACGATATTCTCGAAGCCCATCTCGGCGAGAACAAGGTCATTTCGGCCGCCGCGCTGACCAACTACACCGATAACGGCTTTACCCGCGAGGACGTGTTCGACGCTGTTGGCCCCTTCATGCGTAAGCGCTTCGTTACCGATGATGGCAGCCAGGCGCTGGTCACCGGCTTCATGCCGACCATCATCGATTCCGACGATCTCAAGCAGTTGGTCGCCGATGTGAATGCGGAGATGGACGCTGCCGGCGTCACCGGCGCCGAAATCGGCGGCTTCCGCATCCTCACCACCTTCGCCACGGATAATATCGTCACCGGGTTGCAACTGGATCTGACGCTGTCGGTCATCGTCAATATCGGGCTGATCGGCTTTGCCTTCCAATCCTTCCGGGTGGCGCTGGCCTCGGCCATCCCCAATCTGTTCCCGGTGCTGGGCACCATTGCCTGGCTATATTTCACCGGTCAGGGGTTGCAGCTGACCACGGTCATTGCCCTGACCATCGCCTTCGGCATCGCCGTCGACGATACGGTGCATTTCCTGTCGCATTATCTGCATGCGCGGCGCGAGGAAGGCCGGCCGCATCTCGAAGCGGTCAAGCACACGCTGGATCGCATCGGCGGTGCCATCGTCGCCACCACGATCATCCTGTGTTCGGGCGTGGTGATTGTCACCTTCTCCGAGCTGCCGCAGGTGGCGCTGTTCGGCACGCTGTTCGTTTCGACGCTTGCCTTCGCCCTCGTGGGCGACCTGTTCATCCTGCCGGCGCTGCTGGCCGCCGGCGGCAAATTCTTTCACCCGCTGGGCAAGATCCGCGTGCGCACCGCCGACCACGAGCCGACGCCCGACGACCCGATGGGGGACACCGTCACCGGCGAAGGTGGCACGGAAGGCGCGCCCTGAATACTGCCGCTTGCGGGCTCATCGAGCGCCCGCCAAAATGCTGGTGACGCTGATTCTGCGACGGTTTGGTCCGGGCCTCGGTGTCGAATTGCCGGGGGGCGCGATTTCACTGGAGGCTTTGCTTAAATGACCTATTTCAGACCCCTGTGGCGCGCTGTCGCCCTCGCTGGTCTGCTGGCTTCTGCTGGCAGCGTCCCTGCCCTGGCCGGCCCCGCTGATGCTGCCCTGCTGAAGTCCTATATCGGGGACTGGCGCGGGCGCGGCGTGCTGATCGGCGCCAATACCGAAACCGTGGTCTGCCGCATGTCCCTGACGCAGGGCAATCAGGACAAGGTGAACTATAATGGTCGCTGCACCCTGGCCGGCACGCAATTGTCGGTAGCCGGCACCATGGCCTATGTCGAAGCCAATAAGCGCTTTGAAGCGGCGATGAGCTCCAACGCCACCTTTACCGGCGTGGCCGTGGGCCAGAAGCGCGGTAGCAGCCTCATCTTCAACCTGCGCGAGCGCGAGAAGGACGAAACCGGCAAGCCGCTCAATATCAGCGCCCAGATCACCCTCAATGCCGACGCCATTAAGGTGACCTTTGAGGTGGTCTATGTCGAAAATGGCGATAGCCTGCGCGCCGAAGTGCCGTTCTCCCGCTGACCCCGGTCGGGCGACCCGCCGGTCGCCCAATTTCTTTTTAAATCCATGGCCTTGGCACTGAAGAAATCTTAACCACGACACGCTAGCGTTCGGTAGTTCGTAGGATCGCCCAATTGCGTAGCCTTGCTGCCACCGCCCCCTCTGCAGAACCGGCCTTCGCCGGTGACTTCCCACACGACCATGCCTTTGACGGCCGCCTGCGCCGTCTTGCCAAGCTGCTTGGCGTGGGCAGCGCGCGGTTGACCAGCCTTGCCGCTGACAATGTGATGACCATCGCGTCGGTGGGTAATATCACGCAGAATCTGGCCGGGCTGGAGGCGCGTGCGCTGGCGGCGGAATACCCCTTGGTCATGGCCGATACCGCCATTGTCGGCGCCCGCTTTTATGCCGGCCTGCAGCTGCCCGCCGCCTCTGATCGCCCGCCGCTGCTGCTCAGCCTGTTCGACGCGCGCCCGCGCAGTCGCCAGATGGCCGAGCGCATCGTGGCGCTGGCGCAGGATATTTTTGCCCGCGCCACCATCAGCCGACAAAACCGCACCATCCAATCCCAGGCCGGGCGTATCGCCGCGCTGGAGGCCGAGGACCAGTTGCGGCGCCAGCTATTCGACCGGGCCTCGGCCACGGCGCGGATCGGGGTCTGGCAATGCGATCTGGCCGACAATGCCATCGCCTGGACCGACAGCGTCTATGACATTTTCGAGGTCCCGCACGGTGCGCCCATTACCAGGGAGCAGACGCTCACCCTCTATACCGATGCCTCCCGCCTGAAGATGGAAGCGGCGCGCGCCGAGGCGATCCGGACCTGCACGGATTTCGGGCTCGACGTGGAAATCATCACCACCACCGGCAAGCATCGCTGGATGCGGCTGACCGGTGCGGTGGATAGCCAGGATGGCGTGGCCAAACGCATTTTCGGCATGAAGCAGGACATCACCGACGAAAAGCTGATGGCCGACCGCACGCGCTATCTGGCCGAATTCGACGTTATGACCGGCCTCGCCAATCGCAGCCTGTTCCAGGCCCGGCTGATCCAGCTCGACGCCGGGTATCACACCGTCGGCACCCTGCTGCTGGTCGACCTCGACGGCTTCAAGCAGGTCAACGACACCTACGGCCATGCCGTGGGCGACGAATGCCTCAAGGAGGCGGCGCTGCGGCTGAGCGAAAGCTGCGTCGGCGCCGATCTGGTGGCGCGGATCGGCGGCGACGAATTTGCCGTGCTGCTCGGCCCCGACATCGCGCCCGACGCGGTCAAAGCGCAGGCCGCGAGCATTGTCGGCACCATGGGCCGCCCGCTCACCCGGTTGGGCCAGACCCTCACGCTCAGCGCCTCGGTCGGCGTCGCGTCATATCGCGGCGGCGCGCCGGAGGACCTGTTCCGCCAGGCCGACACCGCGCTTTATGCGGCCAAGGCCGCCGGTCGCAACACGTTTTGCGTGTTCGCCACCTGACCGATGCTGGTAGGCTGCCTGCCTGCCTGCCTGCCTGACTGACTGGCTGCCGGCCCGCCCCCTCCCACCGTCATTGCCCACATACAAAAAAGGGGAGCCGCTGCCCCCCTTTGCTGCCGTTCCTAGAACGGGATGTCGTCATCCATGCCGCCGGGCTCGAAGGCCGGGGCGTTGGCTTGGGGCCGACGGGCACCGCCGCCACCACCCTGAACGCCGCGGAAACCGCCGCCTTCATTGCCATAGCCACCCTCATTGCCGCGCGGCGCGCCGGCGCCTTCGCCTTCGCCGCGACCATCGAGCAGCGTCAGGTTCGAGTTGAAGCCCTGCAGCACCACTTCGGTGGAATATTTGTCGGCGCCGGACTGGTCCTGCCACTTGCGGGTCTGCAACTGGCCTTCGAGATAGACCTTGCTGCCCTTGCGCAGATAGCTTTCCGCCACGCGCGCCAGCCCTTCCGAGAAGATCACCACGCGGTGCCACTCGGTCTTTTCGCGGCGCTCGCCGGTATTCTTGTCCTTCCAGGACTCCGAAGTGGCAACGCTCAGATTGACCACCTTGCCGCCGCTGGGAAGGTTACGCACTTCGGGATCGGCGCCGAGATTGCCGACCAGAATGACCTTGTTCACGCTGCCTGCCATGGCGAATTCCTTTTTATTCAGTCCCGCCCTGTCGTGGCCTGGGACGCTTACTTACCGGTTGCACAGCCCTGCCGCCTCAACGGCGGTCCAGCAGATGTGCGGCCGCGACTTTACCGCTTCCGACAGCGGAAAGCGCGCGGGAACCGATTGTTTTAAACAACACTGTTCGTTCCCTTTATGTTCCAATTCAAACTGACCTGTCAAGCCGGCCCCTCCCCATCAGGGCGGGACCGGCGACAGATCAGGCTGGCGTCAGCGCCAGCGCACAGGCCTCGGCCAGAACCTTGTTGGGTGCCTCGGCTCCGAGCGGAGTCGCCCAGCCTGACTTTTCGATGATGCCGCGGCGCGAGAAGGCCGATGCCGCGGTGAATTCGGCCAGCACGACGCCAGCCTGCGGATCGGACTTCGAACGCTCCACGCAATACGGCGTCAGCGCCGTCGCCAGATTGCTGGCCGACAACTTCGCTGCTGCCTCCTGGGCGCTACCGCCGGTCACCCAGCCGCCCCAGGTAAAGCCGATGATGGCCAGGGCAACGGCGCCAGTCGCCGCGCCGTACAGCGCGGGTTTCGTCCATGCGGGAATGTTCATGAAAATCCGATCAGTGTCGGGACAGGCCGCAGGATTGTCGGCCAGACTGGAATGGTAGCACAGCGAAACCGGCCTGCGGGAACCGATTGCGGCATTTCTGCGGCAGCACGGCGCTGCTGACACATCCTGTCAGCAGGCTTGGCCGACATCGGGGCGCAACCACTTTGGGGGCCAGCATGTTCTCCCTTGACCGAATCCTGTTCGTTCTGTTTATGTTCTTGTCGCGAATGACGCTTTGGCAAGCTTGGGGGACACGCTAAGGTGAGCGGACCGCCGGACGGCCATGCGCGCGAGCCGCTTGCAGCAGGAGCAGGCCGCGCCTATCTGTCTGGTCTTCCCGACCCCAAGCCTTCTGCCGCCGTGCCGCTATCTCGGCGCACCGAGCCATGGACTGAAATGATGACGCTAAAGCCCAGCCAGAACCGAGAGATCGTCGTCCGCGGCGCCCGCGAGCACAATCTCAAGGGCATCGACCTCCGGCTGCCGCGTGACAGCCTCATCGTGATGACGGGCCTGTCGGGGTCCGGAAAATCCTCCCTGGCATTCGACACCATCTATGCCGAAGGCCAGCGGCGTTATGTCGAGTCGCTGTCGGCCTATGCCCGCCAGTTCCTCGAAATGATGCAGAAGCCCGATGTGGAACATATCGAGGGCCTGTCGCCCGCAATTTCCATCGAGCAGAAGACCACGTCGCGTAACCCGCGCTCTACCGTTGGCACGGTCACCGAGATATACGACTATCTGCGCCTGCTGTTTGCCCGCGTCGGCGTGCCCTATTCGCCGGCCACCGGCCTGCCCATCGAAAGCCAGACCGTCAGCCAGATGGTCGACAAGGTGCTGGAGCTGCCCGAGGGCACCCGCCTGTTCCTGCTCGCGCCGATCGCCCGTGGTCGCAAGGGCGAATACAAGAAGGAACTGGCCGATCTGATGCGCAAGGGCTTCCAGCGCGTCAAGATCGATGGCGAATATCACGAGATCGAGGACGCCCCTGCCCTCGACAAGAAGTTCAAGCACGACATCGAAGTGGTGGTCGACCGCGTCGTCGTCGGCCCCGACATTTCCGGCCGCCTGTCCGAGAGCTTTGAGACGGCGCTGAAGCTGGCCGATGGCATCGCGCTGATCGAATTCGCCGATGAGAAGACCGAGGACGGTACGCTCAAGCAGACCACCTTCTCGGAAAAATTCGCCTGCCCGGTGTCCGGCTTCACCATTGCCGAAATCGAGCCGCGTCTGTTTTCGTTCAACAATCCCTTCGGCGCCTGCCCGGCCTGCGATGGCCTCGGCACGGAACAGAAGATCGATCCCGACCAGATCGTGCCGGACCCGACCCTGTCGATCAAGGACGGCGCCATCCTGCCCTGGTCCAAGACCAGTGCGCCCTATTATCTGCAGACCCTGCAGGCCGTGGTGAAGATGTATGGCGCCTCGACCGGCACCGCCTGGAACGAGCTGCCCTTCGAGGTCCAGCATGCCGTGCTCTATGGCACCGGCAAGGACAAGGTCGATTTCGTCTATGATGACGGGTTGCGCCAATACAAGACCACCAAGGCCTTCGAAGGCGTCATCGGCAACCTTGAGCGTCGCTACAAGGAAACCGAAAGCGCCGGTATGCGCGAAGAAATCGAAAAATACATGTCGGCCAAGCCCTGCTTTGCCTGCGGCGGCTATCGGCTGAAGCCGGAGACGCTGGCAGTCAAAATCAACGGCCTGCATATCGGCCAGGTCACCGAGAAATCCATTCGCAATGCCGTCGAGTGGTTCGCTGCGCTGCCCGAGGCCTTCACCCCCAATCAGCAGTTGATCGGCGAGCGTATCCTCAAGGAAATCCGCGAGCGGCTGAATTTCCTCATCGATGTCGGCCTCGATTATCTGACCATGGCGCGCAATTCGGGCACGCTGTCGGGCGGCGAAAGCCAGCGCATCCGGCTGGCCAGCCAGATCGGCTCAGGCCTCACCGGCGTGCTCTATGTGCTCGACGAGCCCTCCATCGGCTTGCATCAGCGCGACAACGCCCGCCTGCTCGAAACCCTGCAGCGGCTGCGCGACATCGGCAATACCGTCATCGTCGTCGAGCATGACGAAGACGCCATCATGACCGCCGATTATGTGGTCGATATCGGCCCCGGCGCCGGCGTCCATGGCGGCCATATCGTCGCCGAAGGCACGCCGCAGGACATTCTCAATCATCCCGATTCCCTGACCGGCAAATATCTCTCCGGCCGCATGGGCATCCCCATGCCGGCCGAGCGCCGCGAAGCCCGGCCGGGCAAGCAGCTCAGCGTCAAGGGCGCCACCGGCAACAACCTCAAGAATGTCTCGGTGGATATTCCGCTCGGCCTGTTCGTCGCCATCACCGGCGTTTCCGGCGGCGGCAAGTCGACGCTGATGATCGACACCATGTATCAGGCCATTGCTCGACGTTTGAATGGCGCGCGCGTGGTTCCGGCCCCGCATGAAAGCCTCACCGGCCTCGAATTCCTCGACAAGGTCATCGATATCGACCAGTCGCCGATCGGCCGCACCCCGCGGTCCAATCCGGCCACCTATACCGGAGCTTTCACCCCGCTGCGCGAATGGTTTGCTGGCCTGCCGGAAGCCAAGACCCGTGGCTATGGCCCCGGCCGCTTCAGCTTCAACGTCAAGGGCGGCCGATGCGAGAAGTGCCAGGGCGATGGCGTGCTCAAGATCGAAATGCACTTCCTGCCCGACGTGTACGTCACCTGCGATGTCTGCAAGGGCAAGCGCTACAATCGGGAGACGCTGGAGGTCCAGTTCAAGGGTAAGTCGATTTCCGACATTCTCGACATGACCATTGATGAGGGTGTCGACTTCTTCTCGGCCGTCCCCGTCATCCGTGACAAATTCTCTACCCTGCAACGGGTGGGTCTGGGCTATGTCAAAATCGGCCAGCCGGCCAATACACTGTCGGGCGGCGAGGCGCAGCGCGTCAAGCTCTCCAAGGAGCTATCCAAGCGCGCCACCGGCCGCACGCTCTATATGCTGGACGAGCCGACCACGGGCCTGCATTTCCACGACGTGGCCAAGCTGCTCGATGTGCTGCATGAGCTGGTCGATGGCGGCAATACAGTGATCGTCATCGAGCACAATCTCGAAGTCATCAAAACCGCCGACTGGGTCATCGACCTCGGCCCCGAGGGCGGTGATGGCGGCGGCGAGATCGTGGCCATCGGCACCCCCGAAGACGTGGCCGCCAACGCCCGCTCCTATACCGGCCACTTCCTCAAGGAAGTCATGGCCCGCCGCCCGCATTTCGCCACCAAGGCGGCGGAATAAGCCCCATTTGCGGCGCCCGCAACGCGCCCCCCACAGCCTCGATGTCATCCCGGCCTTGAGCCGGGACCCATCCTGAGATGGTTCAGCCGGCGTGATCTGGCGATGAGCACCGTGGCTGGGGCAAGATTTTGCCCACCCACCGGCTTCACCCTCCCCCTTGCGGGGAGGGAGAGCGAGATAGGAGTTAGCCCTTGCTAACTCCGTCGTCGAGCCGGGAGGGGTGCGAGAGCCCCGATGAGCGTGGCCACCCCCCCCCACCCTTGATCCCTCCCCGCAGGGGGGAGGGTGTCGACTGCGACATCTGTGCTCCTTCCCGGCCGTCACCCTCGGGCTTGACCCGAGGGCTCTGCACTTCCCCGGCCGCAGCAAGTTCAATCCCCTCGGGTCAAGCCCGAGGGTGACGATCCAGTTTTTGGAAAACTTATCCCCGCCCCCGCATTCCTCCCGCATACTCCCTTCATCGCCCACGCCAGAGCGCGATCATGACGAGTGATGAGCGTGGGGACGGTCGGGGATGGGAGGTCGCTCCCATTGGGCAGAGGAAACCGGCAGCTGCGTCTGCAACATTGGCGTACCTGAACCAACCTGCGAAAATCCCGGCGTGATGGCGAGGCGACTGGCTCACTATCAAAAAACTAATATCGAGGCAGCGCCTCGCCATCATCGCTCGAAAACCGCACACAGGCGGCGCTTTGGCACGCGTCAGTGATTTTGTCCCAATGCGACAAAGCGATGAATTCCGCCATGCGTGGGACGCATAATGCAGGTGACGCATACGGCATGGCATTGCCGCACAAATCATCGCATCCTCGGCAGGTTGCCAATCATCTGAAGGGGATACGCCAATGTTTGTGCGTGCCGTCTGGCGTCTCAAGCGCCTGGTCGACATCAAGCAGACGTTGCGGGAAATGGACGTTCCCTCAACGCGTGATGCAGACCTGTTGGGGCTTTCCGGCCCTGATTTCTCCAAAATGACGCAGTCCTTGTTCGACCGCTGAGCCTTTGCACCGTCCAATTTGTCGTTCTGGCCGCCGGATGGTCACCTGGCGGCCATCGCCCAGACGCAAGCGTTAACCGAATATGAATACACTCAGTTAAAGCCCTGCACCGCTCGCATAGCTTGCTTGATCAATGACCCACTGCTCATTCGGTCGGCCTTGCCCTAGATATAGCCTTGTAAACGCAAGGAGATACCAAATGGACATTCGCAAGACTTTCAAGAAGTGGGCCGCCTACCAGCAGACCGTCCGTGAGCTCGCCGCTCTCGACAACCGTCAGCTCAACGATCTGGGCATTGCGCGCACCGACATCACTCGCATCGCCCGCGACCATGCTGCCGGTCTCTAATATTTGCCCAACTGAACTCTCAGCCCAAGCAAATCGAACAGCCGCTTCTCTCTGAGATGCGGCTGTTTTGCTTTTCGGCGGCACGCCGCTAACGCCTGAATCTATCCACGCCCTGCCCTGATGCAGTAGCCTAGTCGTCAGATTTGTTGCACTCGACGACGCCGCTTGCTATCTGCGCAGCATGTCCACATCAGAACCTATTCATATCATTGGCGGCGGTCTCGCCGGCTCCGAGGCCGCGTGGCAGGCGGCGCAAGCCGGCGCCCAGGTCGTGTTGCACGAAATGCGCCCCGTCCGTATCACCGACGCCCACCAGACCGACAGTCTGGCCGAGCTGGTCTGCTCCAACAGCTTCCGCTCCGACGATCACGAGCATAATGCCGTGGGGCTGCTGCATGAGGAAATGCGGCGCTGCGGCTCGCTGATCATGCAGGCCGCCGACCAGCACAAGCTGCCCGCCGGCGGTGCGCTGGCCGTTGACCGCCACGCCTTCTCGGCCGAGGTCACCCGCGCCATCGAGAACCATCCCAATATCACCCTCGACCGCACTGAAGTGCCGGGCATGCCGCCCGAAGACTGGCGCAATGTCATCATCGCCACCGGCCCACTGACCTCGCCGGCCATGGCCGAAGCCATTCTCGCCAAGACCGGCGAAGATGCGCTGGCCTTCTTCGACGCCATCGCGCCGATCGTCCATCATGACAGCATCAATATGGACATCGTCTGGGCCCAGTCGCGCTATGACAAGGTTGGACCGGGCGGCACCGGCGCCGACTATCTCAACTGCCCGATGGACAAGGACCAGTATTTTGCCTTCGTCGAGGCGCTCAAGGTGGCACCGCTGCACGAATTCAAGGATTGGGAAAAGGTCCCCTATTTCGACGGCTGCCTGCCCATCGAAGTGATGGCCGAGCGCGGCGTCGAAACCCTGCGCCACGGGCCTATGAAGCCAGTCGGCCTGACCAATCCGCGCGACCCCACCGTCAAATCCTACGCCATCGTCCAGCTGCGGCAGGACAATGCGCTGGGCACGCTGTGGAACATGGTCGGGTTCCAGACCAAGATGCGCTACGGCATCCAGGCCGATATCTTCCGCATGATCCCGGGGCTGGAAAACGCCCAGTTCGCCCGCCTCGGCGGCCTGCATCGCAACACCTTCCTCAATTCGCCGAAGGTGTTGGGGCCAGACCTTAGGCTGAAGGCCGATCCGCGCATCCGCTTCGCCGGTCAGGTCACCGGGGTTGAAGGCTATGTCGAAAGCGCCGCCTGCGGGCTGATCGCCGGCCGCATGGCCGCTGCCGAATTGCGCGGCGAAACCTTGGCCGCGCCGCCGCTGACCACGGCGCTCGGCGCCCTGATCGCCCATATCACCGGCGGCCACGTCGAGGCCGAAAGCTATAGTGGCGCTCGCAGCTTCCAGCCGATGAACATCAATTTCGGGCTGTTCCCGGAAGTGACCATCGTCAAGCCGGAAGGCGTGGCGCGCTGGCGTGGGCCGGACAAGACCATCGCCAAGCGCAAGGCGATCACTAGCCGAGCGCTGGAAGATCTGAAGGCCTGGGCCTGAACGAAAACGGAGCTGGCTAGCGGTTACGCCAGCTCCACCATGCCAGCCGGGCGATCTTGCGCCAGTCGGCTTCATCAGGCACCGGCGCGAACAAACCACTGCTGCGCTGATTCAGCGCTGCCAGTTCTGCCCGCAGCAGGGAGACACTGGCAAAGGCCGGCTTGAGCTTGCCGGGCAAAGCGGCAATCGCCGACTCGGCCTTGGTCAGATGTTCGCCCGCCAATTCGGCGATCTGCCCCAAAGCTGCCGCCAGCCCCTCGCTCTCGGTGCCCGAGAAAATCTCCCCCTCGCGCACCCCATTGGCGGCAAAGATCGACCAGGGCAACACGATGCGCCCCTGCGACGACACATAGCCAAAAGCCCGCAGATGGCCGATCATGGCATGGGCCACGCCCAGATGGCCGGCGGCGTCGCCGGTCTCGATGCTCTCGCCATCATTGAGGATCATCGCCGCCAGCTGATACAGCGTCGACACCGTCTCGCCGGCATAGCCTTCAAAGCTCTCGAGGTCCGGCATCGGATCGTCATAGAGATCGAAGCGCCGCGCCCCAATCAGCCGCAGCAGCGTGCCGGCCGGAATATTGTAGCGGGTGGTGGTCGCCAGCAGCGCATCGGCCACCGGGTTTTGATGCACCGCGCCATGCTCCTGCCCGGATAGCGTATCGCTCCACCACTGCAGGCGGATTTCGCCGGGGGCCGGATTGCTCACCCGTTCGCGGACGGCAGCGACGTCGGCGTTGAAAGCATAGAGCGCGGTGATGGCATCGCGGTAATCCCCGCGCAGCACCAGCGTGGCAAGATAGCGCTCGTGATCACCCTGACGCAGGGCTTCGGCGGCATGGACAAAACTCTCAGCGGCCATTCAGCGGACCTTGTCGACGGCGATCAATGCCGCCGCCACTGCCCGCTTTTCGGCGAGCAGCACATTATAGGTACGGACGGCGCTGCCGGTATTGATCGCCTCGACGATCACACGCCGCTCCCGCAGCGCCTCACGCAGTTCGCGCGGTACGGCGGCAATGTCGGGGCCGATGCCGATCAGCAGCACATCGATATCGTCGGCTGCGGCGAAGACCGGGGCCAGCGATTCGATGGTGATCGCCTCCGGTGTCTGCACGTCCCAGGCGAACATGCCCTGCGGTAGGCACAGCAGCGAGCCGCGATGCGACAGGCCGGCAAAGCGGAACCCGCTATTGCCATAGGCATCAATGCCGACCTGCTCGGGGTAGTATCGCGTCTCGCTCAAGTTACTTCCAGCTTCAGACAGAGGAGCCGTCGATCGCCTTTGCCGCTGGCTTGTCCTCATCAACCTTCGACTTGAGGCCGAAATTGATCAGGATCGGGCCGTTGACGATGATCGACGAATACATGCCGACGATACAGCCGAAGGTCATGGCGATGGTGAAGCTCCGGATCACTTCGCCGCCGAACAGCACCAGCGGAATCAGCGCCAGGAACACGGTGAACTGCGTCAGCGAGGTGCGCACGATGGTCTGGTTGATCGACAGATCGATCAGCTCCGGCAGTGGCATCTTGCGATGTTTTCGCAGGTTTTCACGCACACGGTCGGAAATCACCACGGTTTCGTTCAGCGACAGACCCACCAGAGTCAGCACGGCCGCAATCGAGGTGAGGTTGAATTCCAACCCGGTTATCGAGAACAGCCCGATGGTCATGATCACGTCATGAGTGGTGGTGGTCACTGCCGCCATGGCGAACTGCCACTCGAAGCGGAACCAGATGTAGATCAGGATCGCCCCGAGCGCGATGATGACGGCGATCGCGCCCTTCCAGGCGAGTTCGCCCGAAACCGTGCCGCTGACCGCCTCCGTGCTGCGCACGGTATAGTTCTCGGTGGCCAGCGCATCACGGACCTTGGACACAGCGACCTGGTCGGCGTCCTGGCCGCCCTCCTGTGCCTGCACGCGAACCAGCACGTCTTCCGGCGTGCCAAAGCCCTGCACCTGCACTTCGCCCAGTTCCAACCCGTCGAGCAGTTCGCGCACCTTGCCGACATCGGCCGGGCCGTCCTCATGCTGGATGACAATGGCGGTGCCGCCGACAAAGTCGATGCCGAGATTGAAGCCCTTGAAGTAGGCCGAGCCGATGGATGCCACGCTGGCGACGATCGAGAACAGGATCACATAGCGCGAGATCTTCATGAACGGGATTTTGGTGCCGTCCGGGATGAAGCGGAAATGCTGGATCTTCAGCACCTTCGGGCGCACCGCCCGGAACCACATCTGCACCTGATAGGAGGTCAGGGTATAGGAGGTGAACAGCGAGGTCAGGATGCCGAGCGCCAGGGTAACGGCAAAGCCCTGCACCGGGCCGGAGCCCAGAAAATACAGCACGATGGCTGAGATAAGCTGGGTCAAGTGCGAGTCGATAATGGTGCCCCAGGCCCGCTCGAAACCGGCATTTATGGCCTGGATCGGCGTTTTGCCGGCGCGCTGCTCCTCGCGCATGCGTTCATAGATCAGCACGTTGGCGTCCACGGCCATGCCGATGGTCAGCACGATGCCGGCTATGCCGGGCAAGGTCAGCGTGGCCCCCAGCATCGACAGCGCACCGAAGATCAGGATGACGTTGAGGATCAGCGAGACGTTGGCGAACACGCCCCACACGCCATAGGCCAGCACCATGAACACGACGACGAGCGCGCTGGCGACAACACCGGCGGTCAGACCCGAACGGATCGAGTCGGCGCCGAGGCTGGCGTCCACCGTGCGCTCCTCGACCACGTCGAGCGAGGCCGGCAAGGCGCCGGCGCGCAGCAGCACAGCGAGATCGTTGGCCGTGGAGGTGGTGAAGCTGCCGCTGATCTGGCCCGAGCCGCCGGTGATTGGCTGCTGGATGACCGGAGCGGTGATGACCGTGTTGTCGAGCACGATGGCAAAGCGCTGACCGACATTGGCGCCGGTGATCTGGCCAAAGGTGATGGCGCCACGGGTGTCGAACTTGAAGCTGACCACGGGCATGGAGCGCTGCTGGTCATAGCTCGGCTGCGCATCGACCAGCGACTCGCCGCCAAGGGCGACGTCTTCATAAAGCAGCTCTTCGGTGCCGTCCTGGCTGGGCAGGATCATGGTGCCGGCGGGCAGGCCCTGGGCCTTGGCCTGGGCGGCGCTCATGCCGGGATAGACCATGTGGAAAGTCAGTCGCGCGGTGCGCGAAATAATGTCCTTGAGGCGCTCGCTGTCGCCAAAACCGGGAACCTGCACCAGCACGCGATTGGTGCCCTGGCGCTGAATTTGCGGTTCGGTGGTGCCAAGCTCGTCGACGCGCTTGCGGATCACTTCGATGGACTGCGCCACCAGTGCCGACATGCGCTGCTCGACACCCTCAGGAGTGAGCGTCACGGTGAGCTTGCCATCCGGCGTTTCGCCAAAAGCGAGTTCGTTGACGCCGCCCACGGCGATCAGCGAGTTGCTGATCGAATTCTGCAGCGCCTCGACAGCGGTACGCGCTGCGGCCTTCTGGCTCGGGTCGGTCAGCTCGATCGTCAGCGTGCGTGTAGCCGGATCGGTAGTGATGAGATTGCCGATGCCATTCTGATTGGCAAGCGTATTGCGGACGTCGCGGCGCAGGGTCTGCAGCCGCTCGGTGACGATGCCGTCCTGATTGACCTGCAACAGCAGGTGCGAACCACCCTGCAAGTCCAGACCCAGAACCACAGTCTGCCTGGGCAGGAAGCCCGGCCAGTTGTCACGCACGTTGTCGGGCAGGAAACTGGGGACCGCAAACAACACGCCCAGCAGGGCTACGATGGCGATGATGGCGGTGCGGATGGGCGAAAACTGCATCTAGGTCGTCCTGAAAGGAAAAAACCGGAGCCCATGGGCTCCGGCGTTGTTCATGTGACGCCGTTAGGCTGGCTTGTTGTCGTTGACCGGCTCGGCCTTGGAGCGGACGTCGGCAACCATGCCGCGCACCAGCTTCACCTTGACGCCCGAAGCGATCTCGACTTCGAGGTCTTCGCCATCAACGGCCTTGGTCACCTTGCCGACGATGCCGCCGGTGGTGACAACGGTGTCGCCACGACGGATGGCCGACAGCATGGCCTGCTGGGCCTTCAGACGCTTCTGCTGCGGACGGAAAATCAGGAACCAGAAAATCACGACGAGCAGCAGAATGGGCATCAGCTGGACGACGATATCGGTGATTCCACCCGATGGGGCGGCGCCGGTTGCCTGGGCAAAAGCGGGCGTTACGAACATTAGGCGAGGCTCCTATCGATTCTTCTTGGCTTATTGGAAGGCGACACCAGGAACCAGCAAAATGGTTGCGGAACCACTGGACGCATATGGGGCAAACTGCACTTGCGCCCCGGTCAAAATCGCGCGGACTATACATTTGCCCCCCAGCGATTGCAAAGCCATTCCGGGGACTGCAAATTGCCGCGCCGATCATAAGGACGACATACCTTGAAGACCGAAGACCGCCTAGCCGAAATCTCCGCTGCACTCACTGAAATTTCGAGTGTTCTCAAAGGCATGGTGCCGCCAACCAAGATTGCATCGAGCGCGTTGGGCGCAGCCGATGCCTATTATTGGGATGGCGATGCCGGGATGTTGATGGCTGTGCCCAAAGTCAGCCGCGTATCGCTGGACATGCTCAAGGGCATCGATTCCGTGCAGGACATTCTGCTGCGCAATACCGAACAGTTCGCCCGTGGCCACGGCGCCAACAATGCGCTGCTCTGGGGCGCTCGCGGCATGGGTAAAAGTTCGCTGGTCAAAGCCATCCACGGCCATATCGGCGAACGCGCCAACGAGGGCTTCCAGCGTCTGGTGTTGATCGAGATTGCCCGGGAAGACCTTGAAACCCTCCCTGCCCTGATGCGCCAGATCGGCGGTATCGAGGCCCGCTTCATCGTCTTCTGCGACGACCTCAGCTTCGACAATGGCGAAGTCAGCTACAAATCGCTCAAAACCATCCTCGATGGCGGTCTCGAAGGGCGGCCGGAAAACGTGCTGTTCTACGCCACCTCCAACCGCCGCCATCTGATGCCGCGCGACATGATCGAGAATGAGCGCTCGACCGCCATCAATCCGGGCGAAGCCGTCGAAGAAAAAGTGTCGCTCTCGGACCGCTTCGGGCTGTGGCTGGGCTTCCACAATTGCGACCAGCCGACCTTCCTCACCATGGTGCAGGCCTATGCCGACCACTATGGGCTCGATCTCGACGCCGAAACCCTGCGCGCCCGCGCCATCGAATGGTCCGCCACCCGCGGCGCCCGCTCGGGCCGAGTCGCCATCCAGCTGGTGCGGACGCTCGCCGGCGAATTGGGCAAGCCGATCTGACTTACACAAACAAAAACCCCCGCTCGCGCGGGGGTCTTCTTGTTTCAGATGCTTCGACTAACCAGCCAGCAGCGGCACCGGATCGACCGGCGTAGCGCCCTTGCGGATTTCGAAGTGCAGCTGCGGCTTGGTCACCGAGCCGGTCATGCCGGCGGCGCCGATATTGTCACCGCGACCGACGACGGCGCCCTTGGCCACGCTCATCGACTGCAGATGGGCATAGGCCGAGACATAGCCATTGGGGTGGCGGATCAGGATCAGATTGCCATAGCCTTCGACCCCGGAGCCGACATAGATCACGGTGCCGTTCTCGGCGGCCTTGACCGAAGAACCTTCCGGCACTTCGATGTTGATGCCGGTGCCCTTGGACGAGGCGAAATCGACCAGCACGCGACCGCTGGCGGGCCAACGGAACTTGTCATTGCCCGACATTGCCGGTTCCGCGGCGGGAATTGCGGCAGTCTGCGTCGGCGCCACCTGTGCCGGAGCGGCCTGTGCGGGGGCAGCGGGCGTTGGCGTTGCGGCTTGCAGCGCATTGGGCGCGGCCTGCGGCAGCGTCTGCTGCGCCGGTGCGGGTGCCATTGGCGTGGCGCTGGCGACCTGGGTCGGCGCCTTGGTTGCCAACAGATCAGCGCGACCCGGGATGATCACCTTCTGCCCGACCACAATCTTGTCGGGCGACGACAGATTGTTGGCCTGAACCAGCGACTGGGTGGTCACTTCGTAGCGGCGGGCGATGGTGTAAAGCGACTCGCCGCTAGCAATGGTGTGGGTAAAGCTGTTCGTCGCGCCAGGCTGCGGCGTCGCCGCGGCAAGCGCCGGCACCGAGTTATTGGTGGGCAAACTGCCAAGGGCAGCAGGAGACGGCATCGGAGTGGCCGAAGCGAAGGCGGGCTGTGGTTGCATGATGGGCAGGGATCCCTGAGAAGACGGGTTACTCAGTACAGGAAGGTCTTGGGACTGGACGGACGGCATCGGCTGGTTAAAGGCAGTCTGCGGCTGGTTCCAGGCAGGCTGGACGGCCGTCGGCTGACTGTTGAAACCGCCACCACCGACATTGGCCGGGGGCAGAAACGGGCTTTCGGCCATCATATTCTGGGGGGCACCCAGGCTCGAGGGCATCGGCTGGCCAAAGCTGGCGGGAGCACTTTGCTGCACGGAGCCAGTGGTCACGGGATCGCTAAAGGCCCGACTACCGAGACTGGAACACCCGGAAAGCGCAACGGCGGCCGCGATTAGGCCAACCATTGCAACGGCACCTTTGGGCGCCCGGCGGGATACGCGGATACTCATCAGCTACACTCGTACGCAGGTACTCAACACAAGTTTGAAACTAAGCCGGTAAGGTAAAGACGAGTTTAAGGCCGATGCGATTTGAGCAAATTCGTGACGGCCGGATTCTGGATTGGGTAAGGTTAAGAACGAAGGGGCCGCGCTAGCCCCACCGGCACCTGCTGAAACGCAAAAACCCGCCGGATATCCCCGGCGGGTCGAATGGCCCTTATAGTGCCAACTTTTGAACGTCCGGACTGCCTAGAGCTGTTCGGCCCGCAACTGCGCCGCGCTCTTGGCCGACAACAGCCCCGGCGCTACGTCGAACACCGTCTTGGCGCCATACTGGCCCATCTGCTGCAAACGATGCGTCGCCCTGGCATAGGCCACCAGCACGCTGGCGGTAAATTCGGGATTGCTGTCGAGCTTGAGGCTATATTCCACCACCTGGGCATTGGCCTCGGAGGTGTTGCCGCTGCGAATGACGAAGCCGCCATGCGGCATCGCCTGGTGGTCGCGGCGCAATTCCTCGGCGGTGATGAAATTGACCGTGGTGTCATATTCATCGAAATAATGCGGCATGGTGGTGATGGCGGTTCGCACCGCCTCGGCATCAGCCCCCGCCTCCAGCACCACGAAGCATTCGCGCCGATGCTTCTCGCGGGTGGTTAGCGTCGGACGTGACGCGCTGCGCACCAGATCGACGGCCTGTTGCACCGGACGGGTATATTGCACGCCATTGGCCACACCGGGCACGCGGCGCACCGCATCGGAATGCCCCTGGCTCAACCCGTCCCCCCAGAAGGTATAGGTCGCACCATCGGGCAGCAGTGCTTCGCCGATCACCCGATTGATGGAGAACAGGCCGGGGTCCCAGCCCACCGAGATCAGCGCCGTCTTGTGATTGGCCAGCGCCGGGGCATCGACCGCAGCAAAATAGTCGGGAATGCGGGCGTGGGTGTCGAAGCTGTCGACGGTGTTGAACAACGCCGCCAGTTCAGGCCCCTGCTTTGGCAAGTCGTCCTTGGAGCCGCCGCACAGAATCAACACGTCGATCTGGTCGGCATGACCGGCGAGATCGGCCATGGCAAACACTGGTGTGTCGGCCTGTAGCGGGCTGATCGTCTCGGGCGCCCGGCGGGTATAGATGCCCACCAGTCGCATATCGGGATTTTTTGGCATGGCGGCTTCGACGCCGCGTCCGAGGTTGCCGTGGCCGGCGATGGCGATCCGAATGTGGTCAGCCATGATGAGTCATGCCCTCTTATTCATGCAAATTATTGTGGTTGCCGCGCGCCGACGCCCTAAAGCGTCAACATGCCCCGCATTCGTTCCACCAGCGCCGCATCGGTTTGCTGCAGCAGCATCGGCGTTACCGTTACATAGCCGTCGCGGCGCATGATTTCGAAGTCGGCCGAGCGGTCGAGCGGCATCGGGGTTTCGGGGATGGCGATGAAGAATTTGCCGTCATTGTCGCTGGGATAATAGCGGAACGGCGAGCGCGAAAAGCGCTGATGCGGGGCCACGGCGATGCCCTTGGTCTCATCGGGATCGCAGAACGGGAAATTGACGTTGTAATAGTGCTCGCGCCCTTGGGCGGCGGCAATGATCGAGCGGGCAGCGGCAGCCCCGTGGCGGATGGAGTTGGACCAATCCACCTCGCGGCTGACCTCGTAATTCATGCCCTGGCTCATAGCGATGCCAATGGCGCCCTGCAGGGCCCCTTCCCGCGCGCCGGCCGCCGTGCCTGAGCAGTTGATGATATCGCCCAGATTCTGCCCGGCATTGACCCCGGACAGCACCACATCAGCCGGGCGATCGCCCAGCAGATGGGTCATGCCGGCAACGACACAGTCAGCCGGCGAGCCGCCGACCACGGCAAATGTCCGCTCATCGCGCTGGTCGAAATGCAACTCGCGGCCAAGGGTGAAGCGGTGCCCTGCCCCTGACTGGTTGCCATCGGGCGCCACGATCCAGATATCATCGCTCAGCGTCCGGGCGATATCGGCCATGATGGCGATGCCAGGCGCATCCACACCATCATCATTGGTGATGAGGATGCGCAGGCTCATGCCCGGCCGCCGATGGAGGTGAGGCCGCCCATATAGGGCTGCAGCACGTCAGGCACGCGGACCGAGCCGTCTTCCTGCTGGTAGTTCTCCAACACAGCGATGAGGCAGCGCCCGACAGCCGTGCCCGAACCATTGAGCGTATGGACAAAGCGCGGTGCCTGCTTCTCGCCGGCGGGGCGATAGCGCGCATCCATGCGCCGCGCCTGGAAATCGCCGCAGACCGAGACCGAGGAGATTTCGCGATAGGTGTCCTGACCCGGGAGCCAGACTTCCAGATCATAGGTCCGCTTGGCGCCGAAGCCGATATCGCCGGTGCACAGATCCATCACCCGATAATGCAGGCCCAGACGCTGCAGCACCGTCTCAGCGCAAGCCAGCATGCGCTCATGCTCGTCCACCGAAGTTTCCGGCGTGGTGATCGACACCATTTCCACCTTGTTGAACTGGTGCTGGCGCAGCATGCCGCGCGTATCGCGACCGGCCGAACCGGCTTCCGAGCGGAAACAGGGGGTGAGTGCGGTGAGGCGCAGCGGCAGTTCTTCCTCGGCAAGAATGGATTCGCGGACGAAATTTGTCAGCGGCACTTCGGCCGTCGGGATCAGCGCCAACCGCGATTCGCCGTGCGGGGTGAAGAACAGGTCGTCCTCGAATTTCGGCAACTGATTAGTCCCGAACAGCGCGTCGTCCTTCACCAGCAGTGGCGGCTGCACTTCGGTGTAGCCATGCTCGGTCGTATGCAGATCGAGCATGAACTGGCCGAGAGCGCGTTCGAGGCGAGCCACCTGCCCCTTCAGCACGACAAAGCGGCTGCCGGAAAGCTTGGCGGCGACCTCAAAGTCCATCTGCCCCATGGCTTCGCCGATCTCGTAATGCTCCTTGGGAGCGAACGAGAAGCTGGGCCGGGGGGCACGGGCTTGGGCGGCGGTCTCGGGCGTGCCGTTGCGGCCGAAATATTCGACATTGCCGGATTCGTCGGTGCCGTCCGGCACGTCTTCGAAGACGAGGTTGGGAATGACCGAGAGGGCATTGCGCAGTTCGAGTTCGATGGCGCGCTCGTCGGCTTCGCCCTGGGGAATGAAGTCCTTGAGGCCAGCAACTTCGGCCATCAGTTCGGCGGCCTTGGCCTCATCCTTCTGCGCTTTGGCCTGGCCGATCTGCTTGGAGAGCGCATTGCGCTTCTCCTGCGCTTCGTTCAGGCGGGCGATGATGTCGCGACGCTTGTCATCGATGGCCAGCAGATCGGCGGAACGCACGGAGACGCCCTTGCGCCGCGAAACGGCAGCATCGAAGGCTTCGGCGTTGGCTCTGATCCACTTGATATCGAACATCGATTGCTACGGGTCGTCGCCCGCCTCTTGGTTGGTAAACTGCTATAAATGCACTGATTTGTGAGTTTGTCTAAGGTCGTCAGGGACGCCCGGCAATCCCCAAAGCGCCAATGCCACCGAACGGCGCAGCAAGACCCCACGGCTGGCCGCGCCAACCATGAGGCCCTTGGCGACTATTCAGATGATGATTTGGACAGCTCGGCTTCCTGTGCCGCCAGCTTGGCAGCACGGCGCTTTTCGACCATGCGAACCGACAGGATCGAAAGTTCGTAGAGCAGATACATCGGCACGGCCAAGCCGATCTGGGAGATCGGATCAGGCGGGGTGATGAAAGCCGCGAAAATCAGAATGCCGACGATGGCGTAGCGACGGCCCTTCTGGAGCATGTCGACATGCACGAGATCGATCTGGGCCAGCAGCGTCAACACCACCGGCAGCTGGAAGCAGACGCCGAAGGCCAGGATCAGCAGCATGGCGAGGCCGAGATATTCGCTGACGCTGGTCAGCATCTCGATATCGGCGGTCTGCATGCCGGCAAAGAAGCTCAGCGCCATCGGCAGCACGACGAAATAGACCAGGGCCGCGCCGGCTACGAAAAAGATCGGTGTGGCAATGAGGTATGGGATGAACGCTTTACGCTCATGCTTGTAGAGCCCGGGTGCCACGAACATGTAAATCTGGCTGGCCACCATGGGAAAGCCAAGGAAGACCGCCCCGAACAATGCGACGTTCAGATAGGTAAAAAACAGCTCCTGCGGCGCGGTGAAGATCAGGTTCGCGCCTGGCACGGAGTGCTTGTAGGGGATCAGCAGCCAGTCATAGATGGTGCTGGCGAAAATGAAACAGAAGGCCATCAGCGCGACGATGGTCACCGCCGAATAGATCAGCCGCTTGCGCAGCTCGACCAGGTGCTCGAGCAGCGGAGCCTCGCTGCCGGCGAGTTCGTCTTCGGCAGTCTTGCTCTTGTCTTCGATCTGCTTGGTGTCGGCCATAATTTATACGTCCCCAGCCTTGGCGGCTTCGACAGGAGCTGCCTTCGGCTTGGCGGCGGCGCGTTTCTTGGGCGCGGGCTTGGCAACGGCTGGTTCAGCCTCCACGGCCTTGGCCGGCTTTGCCGCTGCCGCAGGCTTGGCCGTCGCGGTCTTCTTGGCGGCAGGCTTCTTCACCGGCTTATCAGCCGGTGCCGGGCTTTCCAGCGGAGCGAGTTCAGTGGTGATCACCGGGCGGGTTGGGGCGGCCTTGGCCTTCACCGGAGCCTTCTTGGCCACGACTTTCTTGGCCGGAGCGGCCACGGGCGCCTTGGGCGTCGTGGCGGCGGACTTGAAGCCGGATTCGGCGGCGACCTGATCCGCCGTCTTGGGCGGCGTCATGCCAGCGGCGGCCTTGATCTCATCGACGACGCTTTCCGCCTTGGGATCAGTCGGCTTGATGACGCCGCTGGGCTTTGGCCCCGTCGGCGTCATGGCGTTGAACTCCTTGCGAATTTCGTCGGAGGTCTTCTTGAGCGGCGCGGTGATCGAGTTGCGCAGATTGCGCACCTCGTCCATTCCGGTCGTCTTGTTGATCTCACGCTGGAAGTCGTTGCCCATGCGCCTGATCTGCCCGACGATCTTGCCGACGCGGTTCATCACCACCGGCAAGTCCTTAGGCCCGATGACAATCAGCGCAACAACGCCGATCACCAGCATCTCTGTCCAGCCCAAGCCGAGCATAGTTCTAATCCTTACACAGCAACGGCGCGGCCGGCAGAAGCGTCCTTAGACGTCCTTCTTCTCGGTCTCGCGAAGGGTGGCGTCAGCGGTGGTGGTAACCTGCTCCACCGGCTTGTCGTCGTCCTTCATGCCCTTCTGGAAGGCTTTGATGCCCGAAGCAACTTCACCCATCATGCCGGAAATCTTCCCGCGACCAAACAGCAGGATCACAACAACGGCGACAACGAGAATGCCCCAAATTCCTGGCGCGTGCATTTTAGTCTCCCTAGAATTCGTTTATGCGCGTTACACGCGATAGATGGGTCAGAAATAGGTTCAATCGCGGGCAAACACAAGAACGTGCTCGGGATTAAGCGTCACGAAGACGTCCTGGCCCACAACTAGTTCGGCATCTGATGGCTGGCGCAGGCCCAACGGGGTGTCCAGGCCATCGACCATCAGCTCGCAGATATCAATGCCAATGGCATCGCGCTTGCCGACGATGCGGCCCAGCGTGCCCGTGCCACGCGCCGTCATGGACACGCCGCCGGCGGGCCGAATGGCAACCGTGACCGCAGCCCCATCGGTCAGACCCGGCGCCGGCACGGAGCCCAGCGGGGTCGAAACGCGGCCGCCGGACACCACGCTGTCGATCTCGCTGAGCGGCGAGAAGAAGCGGGCGGCGCTGAGGTCGATGGGATGGCGGTAGATTTCGGTGGCGGTGCCGATCTGGGCGATGCGGCCATGGCGCAGCAGCGCAACCCGGTCGCCCAGCACCATGGCCTCTTCGGGGTCATGGGTGACGATCAGGCTGGTGACGTGGGTTTCCCGCAGCACGGCAAGGGTTTCCTCGCGGACGGTCTCGCGCAGGCGGGCGTCGAGGCTGGAGAAGGGTTCGTCGAGCAGCAGCACGCCGGGGCGCGGAGCGACGCTGCGGGCCAGCGCCAGGCGCTGTTGCTGGCCGCCGGAGAGCATATGGGGGAAGTCGGCCTCGCGGTCGGCCAGCCCCACCCGGCGCAGGGCAGCGCGGGCCTGGGCCAGCGCAGCGACGCGCCCGAGCTTGCGCAGGCCGAACAGGACATTGTGCAGGACGCTCAAATGCGGGAATAGCGCAAAGTCTTGAAACATCAACCCGATACCGCGGCGATCCGGCGGCGTGGTGACGCCGGGGGCCGAGACGGTGCTACCATTGATGCGGACGGCGCCGCCATGAATGGGCTGGATGCCGGCAGCAACGCGCAAGGCGGTGGATTTGCCGGAGCCCGATTCGCCGAGCAGGCAGACGATTTCGCCGGGTTTCAGGGTCAGACTGAAGCGGTCGAGCACCACCCTGCCCCCGAGCCGGACATCGACGGCGTCGAACTCCAAGGTGGCGGCGAAGCTGACGCCGGTGGTGCCGCGCAAGCCCCAGTCCGAACTGGATTTTTCAGCCATCAGTCCTGCTCCTCGTCGCCGCCGGCATCGTCGGGGTCGAGCGGGTCTTCGTCATCGCGCAGCGCACCGTCGAAGGGAAGCGGGATCTGCATATTGGGCGGCAGGCGGCCGGAAAGCAGGCCAGAACCCTTCAATTCGTCGAGACCGGGCAGATCGCCAAGGCTTTCCAAACCGAAGTGATCGAGAAAAGCGTCGGTGGTGCCGTAGGTTACCGGGCGACCGGGCGTGCGACGACGACCGCGCAGGCGAATCCAGCCGGCTTCCAGAAGCAGGTCAATGGTGCCCTTGCCGGTGGCAACGCCGCGGACTTCCTCGATCTCGGCGCGGGTGGTGGGCTGGTGGTAGGCGATGATGGAGAGGGTTTCGAGCGCCGCACGGGAGAGCGGACGCGTCTCCTGCTCGTCGCGGCGCAGCAGAAAGCCGAGGTCTTCGGCGGTGCGAAAGGCCCATTTATCGGCGCGTCGCACCAGGTTCACTCCCCGCCCGGCATAGCGCTGCTGCAGCGTCAGCAGCAGGGCCGCAATGTTCGCTTCGGGCCCTACATAGGCTCGCAGGCTGTTGGCATCGAGCGGCTCACTCGCGGCAAAAAGCAGCGCTTCAAGCACGCGGAGATGGCGCTCAAGCACCTGGTTGGGCTCATCAATCGGGTCGGTCATTGCTGGTCGGCCTTGCGGCGGCGCATGAAGAGCGGGCCAAAGGTCTCGGTCTGGCGCAAATCGATCTGGCCGAGGCGAACCAGTTCGAGGCTCGAGGCAAAGCTCGAGGCGCGGATGGTGGCGCGCTCGGCCGGCATGGCGAGATATTCGGCCAGATAGGAATCCATCGACACCCACTCAAAACTATCGCCGATCAAGCGCTGGAGGATGTCCCGTGCCTCCTGCAGCGACCAGACGGTGCGCTGAATGGGGGAATAGTCGGTGGAGACGCCGCGTTCGCGCTGGGTGGAATAGGCTTTGAGCACATCGTAGAGCGAGGCTTCCCACAGGCTGGTACGCTGGATCTGGATCGGCTCGGGCATGCCGCGGGCATAGATCTGGAAGCCAAGCCGGGGCCGGTTCATCAGCTGGCTGGCGGCGCGGCGCATGGCTTCGAGGCGCTTCAACCGGAATTGCAGCATGGCGGCCAGCATTTCACCGGACGGCTCATCGTCCGACGGGGCCTGCGGCACCATCAGGCGGCTCTTGAGATAGGCCAGCCAGGCGGCCATCACCAGATAATCGGCGGCGACCTCGATGCGTTTCTCGCGCACGGTTTCGATGAAAGCCAGATATTGCTCGGCCAGAGCCAGCACGGAAATGGACGCCAGATCGACCTTCTGACGGCGGGCAAGATCAAGCAGCAGGTCGAGCGGGCCTTCATAGCCGTCGACATCGACATACATGACATCCTCGTCCGCCGGTGGGGCGGGCGTGTCAAACCAGTCGGTCTGGGCAGTCGTCATGAATTCAGGGCCGCGCTGCAGGACAATTGCGTCATCCTTGGCCGCTCGGTCCGGGCGCGTCAAGCGGCGATAGGGTGGGCAAGCCCCGGCCCGGAGGCCGGCGACTACATGGTGAAGCAGTCGCCGCCGGCGGCTTTGACGTTGGTGCAGATCGTGTTGGCGTCCTGCAGGGAATTGGCGGGCACGCGGACACGGTAATAGATCCCCTTGGCGCCGAGATCGACGCGCTGGACTTCCATATTGGCGCCGCCGAAGAGCGGACCGAAGCGGTTGACCATGGCCTGGGCGCTGGCGCGGGCCTCGGCTTCGCTGCGCTGGGAGGCCAGCTGGACATAGGCCGGTGCATCATTGGGCAAGGCGTTGACTTCGACAGCCTGCGGAATGGCCGCAGCGGGTGGAGCCGACAGCTGCGACGCCGCGGGCGGCGGCGGCAGGGTGTTGCCGGTGGACACCGGACTATCGACCACGGCGTTGATCGGCGAGGTCGGCGCGGCGGCCTGCGCCACCAGCCCGGACGGGCGCAGACGCGGCACGGGTGCAGTCTTGCCCGCGACCGGATTGCCGGCCAGATCGACGGCCGGAACGGTGGAGCCGGGCGTCACCGGAACCACTGTGGCGGCTGGTGCTGGTGCTGGCGTCGGCGCGGGTGTCGCAGCCGGGGCTGGAGCAGGCGTGGCCAGCAGCTCAGGGCTGACGGGTTCGGCGCCGGGCACTTCGGGAACGTTGGGGCGCGCCACCGGCAAAATCGTGCTGCCGGCCACGCTATCGTCGCCACTGACAATGGTGCCATCGGGGCGCACGGTAACGGTGCGCACCTTGCGATTGGCGAGGCCTTCTTCGCTGACATCAGCCGTGGGCGGAGTCTGGGTGACCTCGTTGACGTCGGCCTGATCGCGGGAGACGAGTTGTTCTTCGGCCCCAGGGACCACGCCATTGATCTCGTTGAACACGATCGATTGCGACGCTTCAGCCTCGGCCGGAGCAGCCGGGGTTTCCTTGGACGGAGTGGCATCGGCAGTGAGCAGCGGCGCAGGACCGGCATCGCGGCCAAGGCCGAGCACCCAATAGAGCCCGAATCCAGCGGCCAAAAGCAGCGTTACCGCAACCAGCGGGCCAGCGGCAGCCCGGCTGATACCCAGGGCGCGCGGCGCGCGCTGACGCCTGGCAGCGATGGGCGCAGGCTCGTCGACTTCGGGGGCGTCAACCCAACCGATTTCGGCACCGGTCGCCTGGGCGGCGGCCATGATGGCTTCATCGGCGCCAGACAGCGAGCGCGCAGCGCTGGCTGCGTTATTGGCTGGTGTGGCGGGAATTGTAGGGGTGGCCAGGCTGCGTAGCGCCGGGCTCGGCGCTGGCCGCTCTTCGGCAACCGGCGCGGCCGGTTTGTCGAACTCGACCCGCATGGCGCGGCCGATGAGATTTTCGATCTCGTCGATCGGATCGCGGCCCAGATCATCATCCGGCGACAGCGGTGCGGCCGGTGCCGACGCAACGCTGGGCTCGATCGGAGCGGCGGCGCGAACCGGCGCCACGGGGGCGGGTTCGGCGACGACGGGGGTGACCGGCGGCGCCACTGGCGCGGTCCTTGTGGCGAGCCCAAATACCGGGGCCACCTTGAAGCGGTCCTGCTCGGGTGCCGCTTCAGCTTTCGGGGCAGCCTGCGGCTGAACCGGATGCGGGATTGGAGCAGGCGATGCCCCCTGCCCGCCAAAATCGGTACTGCTGGCCCGGCTCATGGCGGGTTGCGGTACAGGGGCCGGTTCGGCAGGCTTGACGGGTGCCGGTGCGGCAGGATGCGGATCAGCCGACAGCTCGGCCGCGATAAGATCGGCAATGCTGTCGTGGTCCTGCGCTTCGGGCGGCGCTACAGGCGCAGCTGCCGGTGCAGGCGGCGTCGGCCTCGGCGTCGGTGCGACAACCGGCTTGGAGCCACCAAGGTCAAAGTCGAAATGGAAAGGCTCTGGCGTCTCGACCACGGGATCGGGCCGGACACTTGTTTCGGCAACGCGCGGCGCAGGCGGCTCCGCGGCAGGCGGCGTCACTGCCGGGCGTTCAAAATCAAAACGCGGCGGCGGAGTCGGCTTGGGTGCATCGTCGCCGCCGGGAATACGGACCGAAAACGACGGCGCTGCCGCTGGGCGTTCGCCGGGGCGGGCATCCTCTGCCATGAGTTTGGCCAGCTCGGCGATCAGATCGTCGGCGGCGTCGGGTTGTCCGGCCATCGGCTGCGTTTTCGCTGTCATCAAGCAGCGCCCTCTAGATTGCGACTACGGCGCCCAAACAGGGGCATTGTGCCGGGAGTCATCATAGTAATACGCCCGAATTATGAAAGCTCCTCAGGCGCCGAGACGCCCAGAATAGCAAGTGCGTTCACGATTACCTGGCGCACAGCGTCGACTAGCGCGAGTCGAGCCAAAGTCAGCTTTGGGTCGTCAACGTTAACAAACCGTAACTGCGGGTCATCCTTACCCTTGGCCCAGAAGCCGTGGAGAGCCGCCGCCAGCTCATGAACATAGAAGGCAATGCGGTGCGGTTCATGGGCAATTGCGGCCGCAGTGACGGTGCGCGGCCAGGCGGCCAGCACGCGTACCAGGTCAAGTTCGGCCGGGGTAACGAGGCGATCGATTTCGGCAGCAGCCAATGCTGCCGGGGAGAAATCGAGCGCCGGCAGATCACGCGCGGCAGTCTTGAAGATGGAATAGGCCCGGGCATGGGCATACTGAACGTAGAATACCGGATTGTCCTTGGTCTGCTCCTTGACCACAGCAAAATCGAAATCCATCGCCGCGTCATTACGCCGATACATCAGCATGAAACGGGTGGCGTCGGCGCCGACTTCCTCGACCACGTCGGCCAGGGTCACCAGATCGCCGGAGCGCTTGCTCATCTTGAACGGCTCGCCGTTCTTGAGCAGGCGGACCAGCTGACAGATGCGCACATCCATATCGGCGGCATTAAGCGAGACGGCCTTGGTGGCCGCCTGCAGGCGCTTCACATAGCCCGAGTGATCGGCGCCGAGCACGTTGATCATGTGCTTGAAGCCGCGCAAGAACTTGTTGCGGTGATAGGCGATGTCAGCCGCGAAATAAGTGTAGGAGCCGTCCGACTTGATCAGCGCCCGATCGGTATCGTCGCCATAGTCCGAGGCGCGGAACAGCGTCTGCTCGCGATCTTCCCACTCTTCGGGCGTCTTGCCCTTTGGGGCTTCGAGGCGGCCTTCATAGACCATGCCCTGCTCGCGCAGCCAGGCCAGCGTGAGCTCGATATCGCCCCCCTGCCCGTGCAGCTGACGCTCCGAGAAGAACACGTCATGGTGGATGCCCAGGCGCGCCAGATCGGCCTTGATCAGCTCGAGCATGGCGACCAGCACCCGCTCCTTGACGAGGGCCAATGCCTCGCCGGCCGGCTTCGTCAGCAGCGTATCGCCGAATTCGTCCTTGAGCGCCTGCCCAACCGGGATCAGGTAATCGCCGGGATAGAAGCCGGGCGGGATTTCGATGGTTTCGCCCAGCGCCTGACGGTAGCGCAGCAGGGTGGAATTGGCGAGCGTGTCGATCTGGCTGCCGGCGTCATTGATGTAGTATTCGCGGGTCACCTCAAAGCCGGAATAGGCCATGAGGGAGGCGAGCGTGTCGCCAAAGACGGCGCCGCGCGTATGGCCGACATGCATCGGGCCGGTGGGATTGGCCGAGACATATTCGATATTGACCGGCTCGCCCTGCCCGAGCGTCGAGCGACCATAATCAGCGCCGAGCTGGCCGACAGAGCGCAGCACCTGGTGCCAGATCGGGTTGGCCAGACGGAAATTGATAAAGCCGGGGCCGGCGATTTCGACGGAGATCACGTCGGCATCGTGACGGAAATGTTCGATCAGGGTGGTGGCGATTTCGCGGGGATTTTTGCCCAGCGGCTTGGCCACGACCATGGCGGCGTTGGTGGACAGGTCACCATGGGCGGAATCGCGCGGGGGCTCGACCACGATGCGGGCCAGCAGGTCGGCGCCGACTTCGGGGTAGAGAACCTGCATCGCATTGGCGACGCGCGCGGAAAATAGAGCAAAAACGTCCATGACATACCTGAAGGCTAGGGTGGGCCGGGGTTAACGGAATTCCGGGCGAGCGTCAAACAGGCGCGCATATTCATCGAGGGCATAAGGGTCGGTCATGCCAGCAATAAAATCGGCCACGATGCGGGCGCGGGCGGCGCCAGTGACCGCCTGGCCGGCGTCGCCCCAGCGGCCCTGCATGTCGGCCTGCTCCATGTAGCGGGCGAAGAGGCGTTCGATCACCGCCTCGCTTTCGCGTACCGGGACCATGACGGCTTCGTGGCGATAGACGCGCTCGAAAAGGAAGGATTTAAGGCCGCGTTCGGCCGCCGCAGTATCGGAGGAGAAGGTGACGAGGGTTTTGCCGGCCGTGCGCACTTCTTCGGCCGAGGTGACACCGGCGGCGGCGATATTGGCTGTTGTGGTGGCGATCACGTCTTCGATGGCGCTGGTGATCAGGCGGCGCTGGACCTCGTGAGCCTGCCGGTTGGGCTCAATATCGGGATAGCGAGTCAGCACCTCGCGCACGATGGGACCGGCCAAAGCTACATCAGCCAGATCCGGCAGCACGATGAGGCCGGCGCGCAGGGCATCGTCGATATCGTGGGCGTTATAGGCCACATCGTCGGCAATGGCGGCAATCTGGGCTTCGAGCGAGGCGTGGCTGGCGAGGCGCAGATCGGCGATAGCAGGAATGTCGTCGAGGCCGCTGGGCAGGCCCTCGGCGGCGTAGCGGCCACAGGGCGTGCCGTCGACATGGATCAGCGGGCCGTTGTGCTTGAGAATGCCCTCCAGCGTCTCCCAGGTGAGATTGAGCCCGTCATGCTCGGCATAGCGGTTCTCCAGCCGGGTGACGACGCGCATGGCCTGGATATTGTGATCAAAGCCACCATAGGGCGCCATGGCGCGGTGCAGCGCGCGCTCGCCGGCATGGCCGAACGGCGTGTGGCCCAGATCATGCGACAGCGCGATGGCCTCGGCCAGATCCTCATCCAGGCGCAGGGCGCGGGCCATGGAGCGGGCCATCTGGCTGACTTCGAGCGTATGGGTCAGTCGATTGCGGAAATGGCGGCCCTCGTGATGCAGGAACACCTGGGTCTTGTGCTGCAGCCGCCGGAAGGCGGTGGAATGGATGATGCGGTCGCGGTCGCGCTGATATTCGGAGCGGGTTGGGCTCGGGCCGGCGCCGTAGAGACGGCCGAGCGACAGTGCAGGTTTACTGGCGTAGGGGGCGGTATCGCTCATCGGTGCTGACAAGGCCCTTTTCATTTTCGGCAAGAGTTACTATTTTAGCCTGACCGTTATGACATTACGGCTAGGACCTGAGAATGACCGCCACCGCCCTTGCCTCCCCCCAAGTCGTTTTGACCGACCGCGCCGCCAAGCGCGTTTCGCGCATTCTTGCGAAAGAGCCCGAAGGGACGGTGCTGCGCATCTCGGTGGCGGGGGGCGGCTGCTCCGGGTTTCAGTATGAATACAACCTCGTACAGGAAAAGCCGGCGGGCGACGACATCGTTTTGAGCAAGGGCGACGCCGTGGTGCTGATCGATTCGATGAGCCTGGAGTTCATGGGCGGGGCGGAAATCGACTATGTCGATGATCTGATCGGCCAGTCCTTCCAGATCAAGAACCCCAATGTGGTGGCCTCTTGCGGCTGCGGCACCAGCTTCGCCGTCTAGCCTCTTGCTGGTTCGACCGAGACTTCGCATAAGTTTCCGCGAGGGAGTTTTGCCATGTCTCAGTCGGTCGACAGCGTTATCGATGCCGCTTTAGCCAACAAGAAAATCGTCGGCATGGAAGTGCTGGCAACCCAGCACGGCAAGGTGATCTATCACCGGGCGGCGGGGCATTTTGACCGCGAAGCCGGCATCCCTATGCCCAAGAACGCTATCTATCGACTGGCGTCGCTGACCAAGCCCATTGTGGCGATGACGGCGCTGGCGATGATCGAGCGGAGCCTGCTGCAGCTTGACGATGCGGTATCGAGCCACCTGCCCTATTTCACCCCACGCTCGCCCGACGGCAGCTTCGGCGATATCCGCGTCCGTCACTTGCTGACCCATACGGCCGGGCTCGGCTATGGCTATCGGGGCGACCCGGAGCTCACCACCGGCCTGCAGGATACCGATCTTGACCACGAAGCCAATTTCACCCGCCTGGCCCGCCAGCCGTTGCTGTTCGCCCCCGGTACGGCGTGGAATTATTCCACAGCCACCGATGTGCTGGGCGCGGTGCTGGCCAAGGTGCATGGCACGACACTGGCCGATGCGGTGCGCCACTATGTGACCGGCCCGCTGGGCATGAGTGACAGTAATTTTTCGGTAGGCGACGTCGAGCGGCTGGCCGTGCCCTATGGCGACGACGCGCCGGAGCCGGCGCGCATGACGGCGCGACACTCGATTCGCGATGCAAATGGCGACGAGAAGATTTTCGCGCCGAACCGCATCTTCAATCCCAAGGCGTTCCAATCGGGCGGCGCGGGCATGGCCAGTACGGCCAGTGATTTTCTGCTGCTGCTGGAGGGATTGCGCAGCGGTGGGCAGGGAATCATCGGCAGCGAACTGCTGACGGCGGCGATGAGTAACCAGATCGGCGAGCTGCCCCGCGATGCCGGGCGACGTTTTGGCTATCTGGGAGCCATTGTGGCCGATCCTGTGGCGGCGGAAACACCGGAAGCGGTGGGAAGCGTCAATTGGGGCGGGGTCTATGGCCATTCCTGGCTGGTTGATCCGGCCAACGGGTTTATAATGATCTCCATGAGCAATACGGCGCTCGAAGGCTGCACCGGGCGCTATCCCCGCGACGTTCGCGATGCGCTCTATGCCGATTTTGTTCGCCGCCCCTAGTTCGGAGTTCTCCCATGCGCATCGCCACCTGGAATATCAACGGCATCAAGGCCCGGTTGGAAGTGCTGCTGCGCTGGCTGGAAGAAGAAAAGCCCGACATCGTGGTGCTGCAGGAGATCAAATCGATCGACGAAGCGTTCCCGCGGGCCGAGATCGAGGCGCTGGGCTATAATCTGGAAACGCATGGCCAGAAGAGCTGGAATGGCGTCGCCATCCTGTCGCTGCTGCCGTTTGACGAAGTGACGCGCGGCTTGCCGGGCGACGATGCAGACGAGCAGGCGCGGCTGATCGAGGGCGTGTTCTCGGTGGAGAGCGGCGTGGTGCGGGTTTGCGGGATTTACCTGCCCAATGGTAACCCGGTGGATACCGAAAAATTCCCCTATAAGCTGGGCTGGATGCGGCGGCTGGAGGCCTTTGTCGCCGAACGGCTGGCGCTGGAAGAACCCTTTGTGTTGCTGGGCGACTTCAACCTCATTCCCGAGCCAATTGATGCGCATGATCCCAAGGCGTGGTGGGGCGACGCCCTGTTCCGACCGGAGAGTCTGGAACGCTGGCGTACCCTGAGCCATCTGGGGCTGACCGATGCGTTGCGGGCGACCACGGCCGAACCGTCCTATACATTCTGGGACTTCCAGGCGGGCGCCTGGCGGCGCAATGCCGGCATCCGTATCGACCATCTGATGCTGTCGCCACAGGCGGCCGACCGGCTGCAGGATGTGACGGTGCATAAGGATGTGCGCGGCTGGGACAAGCCGAGCGACCACGTGCCGGTGGAAGGGCAGTTCGCGTTTTAGTTTCCCGCGGCTGATCGGCGGGAAGCTTAGAAGCCGGCGAATTGCGGGGCGATGCTGTCGGCGAGGGCGAGGGCTTCGGTGTTCTGCTCGGGGGTGGCGTGGGAGACGGCGCGGTTGAACATCTCGTCGATCCAGGCCGCATCACCGGTGCCGGCACAGCGCTGCTGGGCGATGGCCAGCCACATCAGGCCTTCCACCGGCTGGGCTTCAATGCCGTCAACGCCGTTGAACAGCATATCGCCGAGATGGGCCTGGGCCGGGCAATGGCCCTTACGGGCGGCCAGCGAGAACCAGCGGGCGCTTTGCAGTGGGTTGATGCCCATTTCGTCGGCGCGGGTGTAGAGCAGGCCAACGCGATACTGGGCATCGGCATCGCCGAAATAGGTGGCGGCATGCAGCAGCAGAGCGTGCGAGCGTTCGGCATCGACGGGGATGCCGGCGCCGGGCAGGCCCTGACGGTAATAATCGCCAACCTTGACGAAGGATTGCGCCACAATATCGGCCTCGACGCCCTTGGGCGCGGCATCGGCATGCTGGTTGGCAATCTGGGCGAAATAGCCAAAGGCCTTGACCGGGTCACGGTCGACGCCTTCGCCATTCTCATACATCGTGCCCAGCTGCCACATGGCCATCGGCTGACCGGCGTCGGCGGCATTTTCGAGCGCCGCCAGCAGATCATCACCCGAAATACCGCCCCCTGCCCCGTCCAACATGTTGGCCATGTTGAGCGCAGCATCAGCAGCGGTCTGGGCGTGCACGGGCAGGATCGACGCCGCAATGGCGAGAAACGCTGCCGTGGTCACGGAAATCAGGGAGTGGTCCCTAACGGTCCGCATCATACTCCTTTTGCTCGCCGGGCGATTGGCGAGCCATGTTCCCGAAGCCGGTGTTTCGGCTCCACTGCGCGCGCCAGCCAAAACGGCGACGCTGCCAAATCTTGTGCCCAATCTAGCCCCTGCATCGGGCAGGGAAAGCGAGTGTTAACAATTTGGTAAACTCCGTTTGTGACCGCATTCGGCCGAGCGCGTGGCGCTCGGAAGGTATTGCCTTGGCAGGCGCTACCGGTCTCATCGTCGTTTCACCGTCAAACCGGCGCAAAACCGAGCCCTTGCCTGCCACAAAGCAGAATCGGGCTGGATCGTCGCGGCCGGGTTGCGGCCTCAAAGGGAGAAAAACGCGCAAGAACACGGATTCCTCCGCATCGCTTGCAGTCATCCGCCCCCAGATGCCTACACCGTCTCGTGTATGGGGAGATTGTGGCGACAAACATCGCCAAATGGTTGCCGCAGGGGGCAGTGAAATCGATTCATACGGGCTGTTGCGGAATCGTCACATATGGGTGGTGGGAGGAGAGGCCCCTGCTATCGGGGCTCTCCGTCACCCCCTCGTAGCCTCCCCCATCAAGGGGGAGGTATCGTTTGGTGGGCCGGGCTAGATGGTGCCCGTCAGCTCAGGCGCTTGAGGGCTTCGGTGATGTGGTGGCGGCGTTCGATGGCGGCGTCGCGGCGGGCTTTTTGCTCTTCGATGACTTCCTCGGGCGCCTTGGCGACGAACTGCTCGTTGCCGAGCTTCTTGTCGATCTGGGCGATCTCGGCGTCGAGCTTGCCGACTTCCTTTTCGAGGCGGGCCTTTTCGACGGCGATGTCGATGACGCCGGCCAGCGGCAGGGCCCAGGTGGCTTCGCCGACGACGAACTGGGCGGATTCGCCCGGAACGGTCGATTGTGGCGAGATTTCCTCAAGGCGAGCCAGCCGGGTGATCAGCGAGGTGCCGGCGACGAGACGGCGCAGGGTTTCGTCCCCTGCCCCGACCACGACCATTTGCAGCTTGGCGCTGGCGGGCACGTTCATTTCGCTGCGGACCGAGCGGACATTGGTGATGACGTCGATCAGCCATGTCAGTTCGGCATCGGCGGCCGGGTCTTCGAGGCCGGCCAGATCGGGCCATTGGCTCAGAATCAGCATCGCTTCACGAGCCGGCCCGAATTTGCCGGTTTCCGCCCACAGCTCTTCGGTGACGAAGGGCATGAAGGGATGCAGGATGGCCAGGATCTGATCCAGCGCCCAGGCAGCGGTGGCGCGGGTTTCGGCCTTGGCGGCTTCGTTTTCGCCCATGAAGACGGGCTTGGCGAATTCGACATACCAGTCGCAGAAGGTGCCCCAGACGAAGTCATAGGCGGCGTTGGAGGCTTCGTTGAACTTGTAGTCGACAATGCCCTGGGTGACGGCGGCAGCGGCGCGGGCGGTGGCGCCAACGATCCAGCGGTTGAGCGGGAGCGTATTGGCCTTGGGATCGTAGCCGTCGACGCGGCGGCACTCGTTCATTTCGAGGAAGCGTGCGGCGTTCCAGATCTTGGTGACGAAGTTGCGATAGCCCTCGACGCGCTGCAGCGACAGCTTGAGGTCGCGGCCCTGTGCAGCCATGGCGGCCAGGGTGAAGCGGGTGGCGTCGGCGCCGTACTGGCCGATGAGCTCCAGCGGGTCGATGACGTTGCCCTTGGTCTTGCTCATCTTCTGGCCCTTTTCGTCGCGGACCAGCGCATGCATGTAAACCGTGTGGAACGGCTCTTCATCCAAAAACTCAAGACCCATCATCATCATTCTGGCAACCCAGAAGAAAATGATGTCGAAGCCGGTGACCAACACGTCAGTCGGGTAGTAGCGGCGCAGCTCGGCGGTCTCGTCAGGCCAGCCCAGAGTGGAGAAGGGCCAGAGTGCCGAGGAGAACCAGGTGTCTAGCACGTCTTCGTCGCGGGTGATGGTCGTCGGCGCGCCGTAATGCGCGTCGGCCTGAGCCTGGGCTTCGGCTTCGCTGGCGGCGACAAAGGCGTGGTTATCCGGGCCGTACCAGGCTGGAATTTGATGGCCCCACCACAGCTGGCGCGAAATGCACCACGGCTTGATGTTTTCCAGCCAGGCGAAATAGGTGTTTTCGTATTGCTGGGGCACGAATTTGGTGCGGCCTTCGCGGACGGCAGCCATGGCGGGCTGGGCCAGCACGTCGGCCTTGACCCACCATTGGTCGGTCAGGAAGGGCTCGATGACAACGAGTTTGGACTTCTCGTCATGCGGCACCATGATTTTCTTGTCCTCGATGTGATCGAGGCCACGGGTCGGGTTTTCTTCAGCCAGCGCGGTCAGGTCGGCGACGATGGCCTTGCGGGCGGCAAAGCGATCCATGCCGCGATAGGCGGCGGGGATGAACTCGTCGGCGATGATCTCGCCGCGCGTGGTGAAGACGTTGATCTGCTCGAGATTGTTGCGAACGCCGACTTCGAAGTCGTTGAAATCATGGGCCGGGGTTATCTTGACCGCGCCGGTGCCGAGCGCCGGATCGGCATAGTCGTCGGCAACGATGGGAATGCGGCGACCGACCAGCGGCAGGTCGACAAACTTGCCGACCAGCGACGCGTAACGCTCGTCTTCGGGATGCACGGCAATGCCACTATCGCCGAGCATGGTTTCCGGGCGCGTGGTGGCGACGATGATGTAGTCGCGGGTTTCCCACTCGGTGGGCTGGCCCTCTTCGTCATGCGCGATCGGGAACTGGTAAGTGACGCCATCGGCCAGGGGATAGCGCAGGTGCCACATGTGGCCCTTGATCTCGATGTTTTCGACTTCGAGATCGGAGATGGCGGTTTCGAGACCCGGGTGCCAATTGACCAGGCGCTTGGCGCGATAGATCAGGCCGCGCTGGTGCAGTTCGACAAACACCTTGGTGACGGCACGGACCATCTGATCGTCCGGCGCGCCGTTTTCGCCCATGGTGAAGCGTTCGCGGGAAAAGTCCGCCGAGGCGCCCAGGCGCTGCAACTGATTGAAAATAGTGCCGCCGCTTTCGCCCTTCCATTCCCAGACGCGCTCAAGGAATTTCTCGCGGCCCATCTCGCGGCGGCCGGGAAGCTGGCGCTCCATCAACTGGCGCTCGACGATCATCTGGGTGGCGATGCCGGCATGATCCATGCCCGGCTGCCACAGCACGTCCTTTTTCAGCATCCGGTTAAAGCGCACCAGAATGTCCTGAATGGTGTTGTTCAGGGCGTGGCCGATATGCAGCGAGCCGGTGACGTTGGGCGGCGGGATGACAATGGTGAAAGTCTCGGCGCCGGGCGCGGCTCCGGCCCCGGCGGCAAAGGCATTCGCCTTGAGCCAATCGGCATAGATACGGGTCTCGACGGCGCCGGGCTCATAGGACTTTTCAAGCATGGATCACTCGCAACAGCAGCGACAAGCCAAGGGAGCCTTCTCAAGTGAGAAGGGATTGGCGGGCCGAACAAATAGGTTGGCTGACTTCAATCAAATGCGCGGGGTGCGGTCAACAGGAACACACGCATGGCTATGCCCCGCCCGGCAACAGCCGGTCGGCTTGGAAACAGGCGGAGCCCCGAGGCGGCGACCGCCTCGATGTAATGTAAAATAGTGAGACGGCAATCGCCTCGGGGCGTCGGGTTTTTCTCGGAAGGCAGACCGCAAGCCCCAGCATGGACCCGTAGCCCCATGCCAGAAAGCCCCATCCGCGCAGCCCAGGGCGGAGCGCGACCTCCCCCCTCCCGACCGTCAATCCGGACACCGGTCGCTGCAGCGCCGCCTGTATCCCGGAAGATGAGGGGGAGTATGCGGGAGGAATTGGGGGCGGGGATAAGATGGATAAGTGGGGGCAGGAAGATGGATCACCGGGACAGGCCCGGTGATGACGGTGGTGGGTGCGTTCGCAAGTTTAACCCGGATCGTCACCCTCGGGCTTGACCCGAGGGGGTTGCAATTGCTGCGGTACGGGAAGTGTAGAGCCCTCGGGTCAAGCCCGAGGGTGACGTGCGGAGGCAATTGTGGTCACTGCAGCTGCAGTCGACACCCTCCCCCTTGCGGGGAGGGATCAAGGGTGGGGGTGGTTTGGTCGGGATACCGGGGCTCTCGTACCCCCTCCCGGCTCGATGACGGACTTAGCGAAGAGCTAAGTCCTATCTCGCTCTCCCTCCCCGCAAGGGGGAGGGTGAACCCGGTGGGTGGACGGCTAGAGTTCGCCGCGGGAGATACGCGAAATTTCTTTTTCGACCATGCGCTCAACGACGGAGGGCAGGTTTTCGTCCAGCCATTCCTTGAGCATGGGGCGCAGCATGTCGCGCATCAGCGACTCGATGGTGGCGCCGGAATTGCCGAGGCCAAGGCCATGCAGCCGGGTGATCGAACTGCGAACCGCAGCCTGGGTGGCGGGCTCGAGCAATTGATCGGCCATGTCGCTGGACAGGGTCGGATCGGGGAGCGGCGCGGCCTGGGCGACGCTGGCCAGCGGGCGCGGCGGCGGCTCGGGGGCCACGAAAGCGGGAGCCGGCGGATCGAAAGCGGGAAGCTCTTCTTCTTCCTCGTCTTCGATGGAGGTCAGGTCGAAGGCAATATCATCGGGATCGACCAGCTGCGGCGCGGCAGCAACGGGCTCCTCGTCGACAGCGGTATCGGCCAGGATGGAGTCAAAGCTGAAACCACCGACATCGTCATCGCCCGCATCGACGATCTGCGCCGGCGACAGGGCCAGCGGCTCGATATCGTCAAGCATGTCGCTGAGGTCGCGGTCGATCGAATCGGCCATGGGGCGGGCGGGTGCGGCCTGCATCGGCGGTGGCGCCGCCTGGATGGAGGGTCGACGCGGCACCCCGGCGGCATCGTCATCAGCAATGATCTGCCGGATGGACGACAGGATTTCGTCCATAGAGGGTTCTTTGGGTGCCGGCTTGTTCATCAGTGCCTCTTACTCGTGCGCGCCCGTACCAGTCAGCGCCCTCCGCCGGAGGCGACTGAGCTGATTCGTCACCAACACCTTAAACCCGGTTGCCACAATTAGGAATCGCTGAGGCTGTCCACAAGCAGGTCTTCCACTAAAACTTGTGGCCGGGAATGACCCGGCCACCAATTCTGGATGTTGGAGCGTGACGACTTGCGCCGAGGCAGCTCTAATCGGCGACGGTGCGCAATTCCTGCCAGACGTCTTCGACGACCTGATTGTAATGCACGGCCGACTTGACCTCGACATTGAGCGCCAGATCGGTGGCGGTGAGGCGGCCCATGGCGGAGAGCAGCGAGAAGGTGGCGATCACCTTATTGGTGGAGGCGTTGATCAGCCCCTCGCGCGCCGTGGTCAGCTCGGCCTGGGCGTTGAGTACGTCCAGCGTGGTGCGGGTGCCCAGATCGCGTTCCTGAATCACGCCATCCAGCACGGTGCGGCCGGCCGAAACAGCGGCGTTGGCGGCGGAAATCTGTGCGTCGGCGCTCTGGATGCCGGCCCAGGCGGAAATCACCGCTTCGCGAATCTGGTCATAGGCCGACATGGCGTCGACCTCGGATTTGATCTGCTCGATATTAGCCTTGCGCACATTGGCGCCGATGGCGCCGCCGGCATAGATCGGCACGGTGATCTGGAAACCCAGCTTGCCGCCAACGCCCTGAGCGCCACCGACACTGCTGAAACCGGTGCCAATCGTGCCCGAAACGCTGGCCGAAGGACCGAAGCTGGCCTGGGCCGCATCGCTGCCGGCCTGCGCGGCGCGGATGGCGGCCTTGGACAGCAGGATTGCCGGATGGCCGACTTCGGCCTCGGACATGGCCGCCTGCAGCGAATTGGGAATGAGACGGCCGTAATTATGCGCCGGCTCGAGGTTTTTCGGCGCCACGCCAACATAGCGCTGGAAGGTCGCCTGGCTCATTTCGAGGCTGCTCTGTGCGGCGCGATAGGTCGCGTCACCCTGGGCCAGCCGGGCTTCGGCCTGCGCCACATCGATCCGAGTACCCTCGCCTACTTCGAGACGATCGCGGGCGGACTGGAGCTGGGCCTGGAAGAAATTGGTGTTTTCCTGGCGCAGGGCAACCAGCTGGCGATCGCGCAGCACCGACATATAGGCCTGGACGACGGCGAGCAGCACGTTCTGCTCGGTATTGCGGATCTGGTATTCAGCCGCCTCGGCGCCGGCGCGGGCGGCCTCGATCTGGGCGTCGGTTTTGTAATTGTCGAAAATAGTCTGGTTGTAGGAGAGGCCCGCGGTCACCGACTGGGAGGCGGCAAAGCTGCCGCCAGCGGTGGTCCAGTCATAGCTGCCGCCGAGCGAGGCGCCGATGGTCGGGCGTTTGCCGGCATTTGCCAGCGCCACATTTTCTGCCGAGGCCTTGGCACTGAGCAGCGCCGCCTGCAAATCGGGAGCATGATCATAGGCGATCGTCAGCGCCTGGGTGATCGACTGAGCCTGCGCAGCGCCGACCGAAGCGGCTGCCAACGCCAGGGCCAGACCGCTGACCACCAATTTTCCGCGTAGACCCATTGCCCGACTCCAATAACCCCAGAACTTTATGCGCGGCAGATAGGGTTCACAATCAGCCATAGCAATCATTACCGAACATTCGTGTACGATTAGTCCACCGTCGTGCTCCACAGGTCACACCGGCGGCGGTATTTTCTCAAAAAACGAAGACTTGATCCGCTGGCGCCGTAACCAGCGGCGGCAAAAACGCATTGAACTCGGCGCGGGCCGTGACCTTGCCGCCGGATTTGACGAACACATTGGCCACCGCGACGCCGCCCGACGCCACCATGGCGACCAGACGACCACCATCCTTGAGCGCATCGATATAGTCCTGAGGCACGCTCGCAAGTGCGCCCTGCACCATGATGACATCGAAGCGCGCCTTGCCGAATTGGCCGACGGCGCCGGTCACCACGCTGGCATTGCTCAGGCCGCTGGCTGCCAGATTGGCGGCGGCCTGGGCGGCCAAAGCGGCGTCGGCTTCAATGCCGATAACGCTGGAGGCCAGGCCGGCGATCACCGCGGTGGAATAGCCGGTGGTGGCGCCGATATCGAGTGCGGCGTCGGTTTCGGCGATGTCGGCAAGCTGCAGGAGTTTACCCAGCGTGGCCGGCGCAGCCATGAAGCGGCTGGCGCCCCGGGCGCCGAACCAGTGGATATCATCGACATAGGCGATGTCGCGGCGGCTGGCGGGGACGAAATTCTCGCGCGGCAGGGCTCGCATCTGCCCCAGGATACGCACATTGATGACGCCGCTGGTGTGCAGCTGGCTATCCACCATGTGGGCGCGTGCGCGCTCGAAATCGACCATCAAAACCGCCCTGCTCGCAAGTTCATATGCCGGCCGTGAATATCGTCCGCGCGCCGGGCTGACAAGCGGTGAGATGCAATCAGTGCAAAGTGTTGAACAGACTGGGGATAATTCGGCAGACCAGTGGATTGATCAAACTCTTGCCGAATTCGCGACACCTATGGGACAGGTCAGGAATGGCACCGGGTCCCCCCGGTCTTAACATTGTTCATATTGAGAGCATAATTCATGAAGTCGATATTGATTGCCGCCGGTCTGTCGCTGGCACTGTTGGGTGCAGCACAAGCGCAGGACGTGATTCGCCACACCACGCCTGGCTCCAATTTCCCCATCGCCCGGGCGGTAGAAGTGCCGGCCGGCATGACCACGGTCTATCTGAGCGGTGCGGTGCCGTCGGTGATCGACAGCGCCGCTGATCGTTCGACCACTGCCGCCTTTGGCGACATGGAAGCCCAGACCGTCAGCGTGCTGCAATCGATCGAAAAGTCGCTGGCTGACCTGGACCTCACCATGGGCGACGTCATCAAGATGCAGGCATTTCTGGTGGCGCCCGATGGAACGCCGGTGGATTTCCAGGGCTTCATGAAGGGCTACAGCCAGTTCTTCGGCACTGAAGCCCAGCCCAATCTGCCATCCCGCTCGGTGATGACCGTTGCGGGCCTGGTCAGCCCCGGCTGGCTGGTGGAAATCGAAGTGACCGCAGTTCGCCCCTAAGACCCATCACCATGGCCCGGCGCTTCCCAGAAGCCCGGGCCATGCGCTTTGGCGAGCCTGACGCTGAGGCGCTGCGGGCAAAATAGCAATGTGGGGAAATAATTGGAGGCCACGTCCGGAATTGAACCGGAGTACGCGGATTTGCAATCCGCTGCGTAACCACTCCGCCACGTGGCCTCACATGCGCAGTACCTATTGGACTGCATTGGCTTATGCAAGACCCCGGCGATTGGACGGTGAATTTTCTGAACAGGTCGCTGCGGATCGAGCAAATAGCGAAGGCCCCGGCGTTTCTGCCGGGGCCTTCGCTATTATTAGATCATCGAGCGGTTTTCAGCCTTGGCCTGCAGCCAGTCGGCGTGGAAGGCGCGGACGAGGTAGAACAGCACGAATGCGACGATCACGGGGAAAGCCAGCACATAGGCGGTGAGAAGAATGGGGGTCATGAGATTTCCTTTCAGGATTAACGGCTGGACGACGCGGCGAGAATTTCCGCCTCATCGAAATTGCCGGTGTTTTTCGCGATGGAAGAGAAGTCGAAATTCATGTCGCTGCGCCATGACATCAGGGTGCAGATGATGGCGCTGATGGCGTAGGCCAGCAGCGAAGCGGTCAGCACCGGATAGGCATGCAGCGCACCGATGCCGAACGGCGCCACAGCGATGATGGCGACCACGCCGACGATGCGGGCCACCTTGCCGCCGAAGAAGCCGAAGGCCATCAGCCCGGCAACCACGCCGACCCCGATCACCGCCAGTATGTCGGAGACAAAGGCGACGGGACCGACCAGTTCGATGAAGCCGAAGCGCACCGGGAAGAACACGGCGAGCGCAACCAGCACCGAGGTGGTGAAGGCCGGATTGGTGACCTTGTTCCAGTAGAAGCTGGCAATCACCGGGAACACCAGAGCGCCCCAGATCGCGCCAACCAGCACCAGCAGGTCCAGAATGTTGAACTTGTTGCTGGCAAAGAAGAGCGCGACGATCGTGGCGACGATCATGGTGATGCGCCCGATCAGCAGCATCAGCTTGGGATTGGCCGCATCCTTTTTCGCCAGGTTCCGCCCATAGATGTCGGCCATCATGATGGACGACAGTGCAGACAGGTCGGAGTCGGCAGTCGAGGCGAGCGAGCCGATGATCATGATGAAGAAGATGCAGAGGAAACCGATATTCAGATAGCTCGAGGCGAGCTGCGGAATAAGGTTGTTGGCATCACCATCCAGCGGCTCGACGCCGAGATAGAGCGCGAGCACGCCCAGAATGCCGACCCCGATCACCGTGGCGCCATAGCCGATAGTGGCGGTGACGAAGGTGCGCTTGATCATGTCCTCGCGCACGGCGAACAGCCGCTGGGCGATGGTCTGGTTACCGATGGCATAGGCCAGCACGGCGGCGATATAGGGCGCGCCCTGGTTCATGAAGGCATCGGAAGAGAAGAACGAGCTTTGCTGAGCCGTCAGATTGACTGCGCCGACAACGAAGATCTCCGTCCCGCCGGCGGCAAAGAACACAGCCGGCACAATGATCACCACCGCGCCAAGCATGGCCACGACCTGAATGAAGTCAGTCAGGATGGATGCACGCAGACCGGACCACAGGGTGTAGAGCAGCACGCCGCTGCCAACCATGAGAATGCCGGCGGTGAAGGACAAGGGGGAGAGCATGGCGATCAGCGCGCCGCCCGCGATGAAATTGGAGGTCAGGCTCAACAGGCTCCCCAGAATATTGGAGCCGGCCAGGATCAACTGGCTGGATTGGCCATGCCGCGCATGCAGGATTTCGGCGAGAGTATGGGCTTTGGGGGCGAGGCTGCGGATGCGCTTGCCGAAGGGGTAGATGAACAGGATCATCAGAGCGCCCCAGAGGCCGTAATGGATGGGGCCGGAGACGCCGTAAGTGTAGCCAGAGGTGGCCGAGGCGTAGAGGGAGGAAGCCCAGATCCAGGTGGCGGTCATCGACGCGGCCGAGACGCCAAGTCCGACATTATTGCCGGCAGTCATGTAATTGTCGGCGTTTTCTTTCTTCTTGCCAATGGAGAGGGAGATAAAAAACGTGCCGCCGAAAAAGATCAGGAGCAGGAAAAGAGTTAGGGGTGTCCCTAATTGTTGGAGTTGCATTTAGCCTCTTGGTGGCGTTGCTGTTTAATCCGATGCGCAAACGGCAATAGCGTAGCCAGCAACAAAAAGTTGCGGCACATCGGGGCTCGGTTTGGGTGCCAACTGACTGCTGACAACGGGGACGGCAAAGCCATCCAAAAGGACGAACGAGAACAGGTCGCTCATCAGAGTTTGCTGCCACGCAGCCCGCTCTACATATAGGCAGTGACCACAAAAAGCTACCCTTCGCCCCAAAACAGCGCGATTCAGGCCCAGATTTGGCCCAAAAAGCGGCGCTGGCGGGCGGCGCGGGGTCACCGCGCAGCGATGCGGTTTATGGCTTCACCACTGCGGCAGGCTTGCTTAGGTTGCTCCCAAGGACATGGGGACGCAGCGGTGACAGAACAAGCGGCAATCGGCGCGGGACAGCGCAATTACTTCCAGCCCATCATGGCCGGAGCGCTGGCGGCCATTGTGGGTTATGCGAGCACCTTCACCCTGGTGCTGGCGGCGCTGACGGCCACCGGAGCCTCGCCGCAGCAGGCGGGTTCGGGGCTGATGAGCGTGTGTATCGCCATCGGCATTCTCAACATCGTGGTCAGCGCGCGGGTCAAACTGCCGGTGAGCTTTGCCTGGTCGACGCCGGGCGTGGCCTTCATCCTGACGGTGGGCGAACCAGTCGGGGGATTTCCGGCCGTGGCGGGCGCGTTCCTCGTGGCGGCGGTGCTGATCATACTGACCGGGCTGATCAAGCCGCTGGCCAGGCTGATTGCGGCGCTCCCTGCCCCGCTGGCCAATGCCATGCTGGCTGGCATGCTGCTGACATTGTGTCTGGCGCCGATCCAGGCGGTGGCGGAAATGCCGGCGCTGGCGCTGCCGATTCTGCTGGCATGGATGCTCGGGCTGCGCTTTGCCAAGCGCTATGCGGTGCCGATTGCCGTGGTGGTGACCGGCATTGTGCTGGCGAGCACGACGAATCTGCCGCCGGGGGCGCTGGATGGCAGCTGGCCCAGCCTGGTGCTGGTGATGCCGGTATTCACTATGGACGCGATTCTGCGCATCGGGCTGCCGCTCTATATCGTCACCATGGCGTCGCAGAATCTGCCGGGTTTGGCGGTGATGCAGGCCAATGGCTATTCGGTGCGGCCGGCGCCCTTGTTCGTGCTGACCGGCATCGCTAGCGCCATTACCGCGTTTTTTGGCGGCCATAGCAGCAATCTGGCGGCGATCACGGCGGCGATCTGCGCCGGGCCGGAGGCGCATCCCGACAAGAATCACCGCTGGCCGGCGCCGATCTCGGCCGGCGTGGTGTATCTGCTGCTGGCACCCGGCGCGGCGCTGGCGGCGGCTTTCATCGCCGCATCGCCACCCTTGCTGATTCAGGCCGTGGCGGGGCTGGCGCTGCTATCGAGCCTGGCGGCGGCGCTCTCGGGCGCGCTGGTGCAGGAAGAAACGCGGTTGCCGGCGATTCTGACCTTTGTCACCACGGCCTCGGAAATCACCATAATGGGAGTCGGCGCACCGTTCTGGGGGCTGGTGGCCGGTATCGGCATGTTGCTGCTGTTGCGGTTCGGACTCAAACCGGCGCTCGGGACCACCGGCAAGTGAGCCTGCCGCATGCCGTGATCATTGCCGGCGGCCAGGGCGCGCGGCTAGGCGGGGTGCGCAAAGCGGATCTGCGTATCGGCGGGAAACGGCTGCTGGAGCGGGTCACGGCGGCGCTGGGCGGCGTGGCCACACCGCTGATGATTTCGACCGGGCCTGATTCTGGGCGCGCGGTGGCGTCAGGCGATTCCCTTGCGGTGGATGATCTGCCGGGACCGGTGGGGGGACCGCTGGCCGGATTGGCCGCCGCTGTGGATAACTTGCAGCGGCGCGGCATTCATGCGGGGCTGCTGATTTCGGTGACGGTGGATACGCCATTCCTGCCGGGCGACTTTGTCGCGGCGATGGAGGCGGGTCTGGGCGATGCGCCGGCTGCCTACGCGGCCTGGGGCGCGGAGTTCTATCCGCCCAATGCCATCTGGCAGCTTGCGGCGCTGGCTGGCCTGCCACAGCAGGTATTGCGGGGCGAAGGCCCGAAAAGCCTCAAGGCGCTGCATGAAGCACTGGGCCCGCGGCGGGTGGATTGGGCGCCCCACTACACCGACAACCCATTCGCCAATCTCAACACGCTGGCCGATCTGCTCTCGCTGGAAAGATTGGCCCGCGATAAGCCGCTCTAACCACAACTAAAATGATTAGCCTGCAAATGGGGCTTGGCAAACCAAATCAAGTTCGCTAAACGGACCTCGCCTTCACCCAGAAGGCATCTGAAATGTGTGTTCCGCGATAGCTCAGTTGGTAGAGCGTTCGACTGTTAATCGAATGGTCGCTGGTTCGAGTCCAGCTCGCGGAGCCATTTCTTCCTACCCCCAATTCCACCTTGCCCCGCCATTGCCAGCGCCACTTCGGCGCGGTAGGGCTGCGTGTCATTCAGGCATTGGATTTTTCCCCCATGGACGCCGTTTCGAGCAAGACCGCACCCGCAGCGGTGCAGCGGACATCGCTCATCATCATTTTGGCGGTCAGCGCCTCCCACCTGCTCAACGACCTCATGCAGTTCCTGTTGCCGGCGCTCTATCCGCTGCTCAAGGACGCCTATGGGCTGGACTATCTGCAGATCGGGCTGATTACCCTCGCCCAGCAGATGACCGCCTCGCTGCTGCAGCCGCTGGTCGGCTATTACACCGACCGCAATCCCAAGCCGTTTGCGCTGGCCGTCTCCATGCTGTTCGCGCTGGCGGGCGTGGTGCTCATCGCCACGGCCAATAATTTCGGCCTGTTGATTCTCGCGGCCATGATCGGCGGCGTCGGTTCGGCCATTTTCCATCCCGAAGCATCGCGCGTGGCGCGGCTGGCATCGGGCGGGCGGCTGGGCTTTGCCCAATCGCTGTTCCAGGTCGGCGGCAATCTGGGCACCTCGCTCGGACCGCTGGCCGCAGCCTATTTCCTGCTGCCGCGCGGGCAATCCAGCACGATCTGGTTTGCGCTGGTGGCCATTACCGGACTGGTGATTCTGAGCGCGGTGGGCCGCTGGTATGCGGCGCATCAGCGGGCGAACATCGGCAAGCCAGTGGCCAAGGTCGCGCGGCAGGTGCTGTCGCCGCGCCGGCTGACGGTGGCGTTCCTGGTCATCGGGGCGCTGCTGCTGAGCAAATATGTCTATATTTCCTCGATCACCAGCTATTACAGCTTCTTCATCATCGAGAAATTCGGGCTGAGCGCCGAGGAGGCGCAGCTTTATCTGTTCCTGTTCCTCGGAGCGATTGCGGCGGGCACCTTTATCGGCGGCCCGGTCGGCGACCGGTTCGGCCGGCTCACCGTCATCTGGTATTCCATCCTGGGCGCCCTACCCTTCACCCTGCTGCTGCCCCATATGAACTTGACGGGCACGGCGATCGTCAGTGTCGCGGTCGGGCTGATCCTGTCCTCGGCGTTTTCGGCCATCGTGGTCTATGCGCAGGAACTGGTGCCGGGCAAGGTGGGCATGATCTCGGGTTTCGTGTTCGGCTTTGCCTTCGGCATCGGCGCCATCGGCGCAGCGGTGCTGGGGCTGCTGGCTGACCATATCGGCATCATCACCGTCTTCGGCATCTGCGCCTTCCTGCCGTTCCTCGGCATCCTCACCATCTTCCTGCCGCGCTCGGCAGAACTGCATCGAGACACCCCATGAGCAATGGTAGCCACACCGACGAAGCCAGCCAGATCACGCTGACCCGCACCATCGACGCCCATATCGACGACGTGTTCGCCGCCTGGACCGACCCGGCGCTGATCGAGCAATGGCAGGCCGACGAAGCCGAACTCGATGCCTTCGAGGGCGGCGAATACAAGTTCACCACCTTTGGCGATGACGAAGACCCCGAGGACCACACGGTCAGCGGAGAAATCCTGCAATTCGTCGAGAACGAGAAGCTGGTGATGTCGTGGGTCCACAAGGATGACGACGAGGACGGGGAAGAGCTGATCTTTGTGGTGGAAGTGAGCTTCAAGGCCATTGGCGACGAGCAGACCAGCGTCACGATCACCGAACGCGGGCTGGCCCATAGCGATCCGGAATCGCGCATCTTTTCCATCGAGGCGTGGAGCTCCGCATTGGAGCATCTGGCCGAGGTGATGGAATAGACCATTCCTGACACGGAATGATTTTCTGCTTCCCGGCGGTTGGCGCATTGCGGTTGCGCGCCAGCACGCCGGGGCGGAAAGCCGTGCCGACTGAGGTGGTTGTGGCTTGCGGCCCAAGGGAGCGCCCCCTAGCATCCGATCTTTGTAAGATTTTCCAGATCGATCCATGGCCAAGCATCAAGACCTTATTTCCGCCATCGGCAATACGCCGCTGATCCGCCTCAACCGGGTATCCGAACGCACCGGCTGCGATATCTGGGGCAAGGCGGAATTTCTCAATCCCGGCCAGTCGGTGAAGGATCGCGCCGCGCTGTTCATCATCCATGATGCGGTGAAATCGGGCGCGCTGAAGCCCGGCGGCACCATTGTCGAGGGTACGGCGGGCAATACCGGCATCGGGCTGACGCTGGTGGCCAATGCGCTGGGCTTCAAATCGGTGATCGTCATCCCCGAGACGCAGAGCCAGGAAAAGAAGGACGCGCTGCGCCTCTATGGCGCCGAGGTCATCGAGGTTCCGGCCAAGCCGTATAAAGACCCCAATAATTACATCAAGATTTCCGGCCGGCTGGCCGAGAAGCTCAATCGCGAGCTGCCGGGCGGCGCGATCTGGGCCAACCAGTTCGACAACACTGCCAATCGGCGGGCGCATGCCGAAACCACAGGCCCCGAAATCTGGCAGCAGACGGCGGGACGGATCGACGGCTTCATCTGCGCCGTCGGCTCGGGCGGGACGCTGGCCGGTGTGGCGCAGGCGCTGCGGGCTCGCAGCGAGGACGTCAAAATCGGCCTCGCCGACCCCGAAGGCGCGGGCCTGTATAATTATTATGCCCATGGCGAGTTGAAATCCTCGGGCAATTCGATCACCGAAGGCATCGGCCAGGGCCGCATCACGGCCAATCTGGAAGGGCTGACGATCGACAATCCCTACCAGATTTCCGATGCCGAGGCCCTGCCCTATATTTTCGACCTGCTCGAACATGAGGGCCTGTGCCTGGGCGGCTCCAGCGCCATCAATATCGCCGGCGCGGTGCGCATGGCCGAGGATTTGGGGCCGGGCAAGACCATCGTCACCGTGCTGTGCGACTATGGCAATCGCTATGCCAGCAAGCTGTTCAACCCGGTCTTCCTCCACGACAAGGGCCTGCCGGTGCCAAGCTGGCTGGAAGGGCGCACGCCGCTGGATATTTCCAGTGTGATCGCGGCGGACTGAGCCGCCACCACGCGCGGGATTGTTCAATGGCTGCGGGCTGATAGAGTGGCGCCTCACAACTCTGGCGAGGCGCCTTGATCGGTATCGGCGACATCTTAAAAGCAATCATCGCCGACCTGCATCTGGTCGCGGCCATTACGGCCGCCGTCTATCTGCTCGCCTTTACCTGCGCCGTGCGCGAAATCATGGTGTCGCGCACCTCGCAGGGGTCGATCGCCTGGATCCTGGCGCTGGCGCTATTGCCAGTGCCCACGGCATTTTTCTATCTCATCTTCGGCTGGAAGGCGTTTGACGACTACGCCACCGACCGCATTCGCAATGGCCGCGCAGCGCGACCGCTGCGCGCCAAGGATCTGGCGCTGATCGACCGCGAAACCAGCCATAAATGGCCAGTGCAGACCAAGGTTTCCGAAGTGCCGTTTCTCAATGGCAATGAGGTCGAACTGCTGGTGGATGGCAAGGCGACCTTCGATTCGATCTTCGAGGGCATCGCCAAGGCCAAGACCTATCTGCTGGTGCAATTTTACATTGTCCGCGACGATGCGCTGGGCAAGGAACTGGCCGAGCGGCTGATCGAGCGGGCCAATGCCGGGGTGCAGGTATTCCTGCTGTATGACGACATTGGCAGCAGCGGCATGCCGAAGCGCTATCGAGCGCAATTGCGCGAGGCCGGCATTCGCGTCGCCGGCTTCAACCAGCGACACAAATTCCTGCGCTTTTATGGCCCGACCCGGATCAATTATCGCAACCATCGCAAGATCGTCGTGGCGGACGGCGAACATGCCTGGGTCGGCGGGCATAATGTGGGCGTGGAATATCTCGGCGAGAACCCAAAGTTCGGCCATTGGCGCGACACCCATGTGCGGGTTTCCGGCCCGGCAGCGCTGGGCTGCGCCCTGCTGTTCCGCGAAGATTGGGAATGGGCAACTGGCGAAACCCTGCCGGCGGTGCCGCCTGAAACCGTGGAAACGCCGGGCGATCAATCGGTGCTGGTGATGGGCAGTGGGCCGGCGGATAAGCTTGAAGAATGCGCTATCGCCTTTACCGACATCATCGGTCGGGCGCGCGAGCGGCTATGGATCGTCAGCCCCTATTTCGTGCCGGATACCGATATCCGCACGGCCTTGTTCGCGGCCAAGCTGCGCGGTGTCGATGTGCGGGTGATGCTGCCCAACGCGCCGGACCACAAGCTGGTGTGGCTGGCCAGCATCGCCCATGCCGACGCCATGATCGAGCATGGGGTGTCGATCTATCGCTACCAGAACGGCTTCCTGCACCAGAAAGTGGTGCTGATGGACGACCAGATTGCCTCCATCGGCAGCGTCAATTTCGACAACCGCTCCTTTGCCATCAATTTCGAGATCACGTTGTGGTTTGCCGACAAGCAGACCATCGACAATGTGGAAGCCATGCTGGTGGAAGACTTCGAACATTGTCGCCAGGTCGACATGGACGAGGTCCGCAATCGCACCGTCCCGATGCGCTTCCTGACCCAGGCCGCACGCCTGTTCTCCCCCGTCCTCTGAGATTTTTGCCATGACCGAATTTCTGTTCCGCGACGACAGCTATCTGCAAGCGGTATCCGCCACTGTGACGGCGGTGACCGACGAGGGCGGCATCGTACTGGACCGGACGGTGTTCTATGCCGCTTCGGGCGGGCAACCGGGCGACACTGGGGACATAAGACGGGCGGATGGTTCGTCGATCAGCATCGCCACCGCAGTGCATCCCGAAGGCGACAAGACGCGCATCGTGCATGTGCCGGCCGAGGGGCAAGCCCCGGTTGCGGTCGGCGAAACGGTGGAGGCGGTTATCGACTGGGAGCGGCGCTATCGGCTGATGCGGATGCATACGGCGCTGCATCTGCTGAGTGTGGTGTTTCCGTTTCCGGTGACCGGCGGCTCGGTGGGCGACGACAAGGGGCGGCTGGATTTCGACATGCCAGCGGTGCCCGACGACCTTGCCGAGCTGGAGGCCGCCCTCAACGCCATGGCGGCGGGCAATTATGCGGTGAGCCATGAATGGATCAGCGACGACGAGATGGCGGCCAATCCGGAGCTGATCAAGACCATGAACGTCAAGCCGCCAATGGGTCAGGGCCGCGTGCGGCTGATCCGCATCGGCGATGTCGACCTGCAGCCCTGCGGCGGCACGCATGTGCGCAATACGAGTGAAATCGGTGCGCTCAAGCTGGGCAAGATCGAGAAAAAGGGCAAGCAGAACAGGCGCGTAAGCCTGTTGTTTGCGGAATAGAATCCGGTTGGGGCATCTAGCCGACTCGATGTCATCCCGGCCTTGAGCCGGGATCCATCCTGATATGAATGCATCGGCGAGATCTGGGGATGGGCCCCGGCTCAAGGCCGGGGTGACATCGTGGGTGGGGGCTGGTTGGCGCTAAAGACACAACTCGCGCGGAGCCCCAGCCGCTAGCGCACCGGCGGGGCGTAGAGCAGGCCGCCATTGCTCCACAGGCCATTCTGGCCGCGCAGCAGGGCGGCGCCGGTCTGGGGGCCGAAATGGCGGTCGTAGAGCTCGCCGTAATTGCCCACTGCGCGGATGACATTGGCCATGAAGCCAGGCATCAGGCCCAGCGGGGTGCCGAAATCGCCCTCGACGCCGAGAATGCGGCGGACGGAGGGGGTGCGGGCGGCGAGCAGCGAATCCACGTTGAGCGCGGTGATCCCCACTTCTTCAGCATTGATCAGCGTGAACAGCGTCCAGCGGACGATATTGAACCATTGCTGGTCGCCTTCGCGCACCACCGGGCCGAGCAATTCCTTGGAGATGCGCTCGGGCAGGATGCGGTGGGCCGAGGGATCGGGCAGCGCCCGCCGAATGGCCTGCAACTGGCGGCCTGAGGCCGAGACGGCCTGGCAGAGACCGGCCTGATAGGCGAGCGCCAGATCAGAAACGTCCTCATAGGGCACTTCGGAATAGCTCGCCTGATTGGCGAAGAAGAATTCCTGCAGGCGCTCCAGTTCCTCGCCGCCATCGATGACGCAGACGCTGATGCCGTCCAGCTCAAATGCGGACACCACGCCCATGGTCTGCGGCACGAGAAAGGCCTGGCCATCGAAGAAGGCGGTGCCGACGAAACTGGCGCCGTAAAGCGTATCGCGCCGCTCGGTCCAGGGGCCATTGCGGGTCAGCACATCGACCATGCCGGTCTGCAGCGAGGCGAAGCGGCTCTCGCCGCGCAAGGCGCGGAATTCGATCTTGTCGGGGTCGCCAAACACGGCAGCGGCAATGCCACGGCACAGATCGACATCAAAGCCGGCCCAGCGGCCCTGCGCGTCCTGCTGGGCAAAGCCGGGCAGCGCATTGGTGGCGCCGCAGATGAGAAAGCCTCGATCGCGCACCGTCTGCAGCGTCTGGGCGCTGGCCGGGGTAAGGGCAAGCGCCAGCATGCAGGCACAACCCACTGCCAGCGACAGCAATCGCTTGATAAAAATGGTCAAAATCCGCGGGCTTCCCTTGCCTTGTCCCACCATATTGGCAGTCGGCAACTCAGGGTCAAGGCGGATGGCGGATTGCCCTGTGCATTTCACGACGGAAGATTTCTGCGCACCAACAAAAAAAAGGCCCTCCCGACGGGAGGGCCTCTGTTTGCGCGGCGGGTGCAAGCCGTCAGTGCAGGATTTGGCTGAGGAACAGCTTGGTGCGTTCATGCTGCGGATTGGAGAAGAAGGCCTCGGGCTCATTCTCCTCGATGATCTGGCCCTGATCCATGAAGATGACACGGTTGGCCACCTGACGGGCAAAACCCATTTCGTGGGTGACGCAGATCATGGTCATGCCTTCTTCGGCCAGACTGATCATCACTTCGAGCACTTCCTTGACCATTTCCGGGTCCAGCGCCGACGTCGGCTCGTCAAACAGCATGATGCGCGGCTGCATGCAGAGCGAGCGGGCGATGGCCACGCGCTGCTGCTGGCCACCCGAAAGCTGGCCGGGGAACTTCTTGGCCTGCTCCGGGATCTTGACGCGTTCGAGATAATGCATGGCGGTATCTTCGGCCTCGGCCTTGGGAATCCCGCGCACCCAGATCGGCGCCAGCGTCAGGTTCTGCAAAATGGTCAGATGCGGGAACAGATTGAAGTGCTGGAACACCATGCCCACTTCGCGGCGCACTTCATCAATGCGCTTGAGGTCGGCGGTCAGTTCGGTGCCGTTGACGATGATCTGCCCTTCCTGGTGTTCTTCCAGGCGGTTGATGCAGCGGATCAGGGTCGACTTGCCGGAGCCCGAAGGCCCGGCGATGACGATGCGTTCGCCTTCCATCACCTTGAGGTTGATGTCGCGCAGCACGTGGAAGTCGGCATACCATTTGTGCATGCCGATGACCTCGATGGCCACATGCGTGTCGGAGACCTGCATCTGTGTCGTGTCGATGCGGCGATCAACTGTCGTTTCGGAAGCATGGGACATTTGAACTACCTTTTATGACCAGTATTGAGGCGGCGCTCCATATACATGGAATAGCGCGACATGCCGAAGCAGAACACCCAGAAGACCATGGCGGCGAACAGATAGCCGGTGGTCGCCGTATTGGCGGATTGCCATTCCAGCGCCGAGTCATTCTTGGTTTTGACGGCTTCGAGCAGGTCTTTCATGCCCACGATGTAAACCAGCGACGTATCCTTGAAGAGCGAGATGAAGTTATTCACGATGCCCGGGATCACGTGCTTGAGCGCCTGGGGCAGGATGATGAAATACATCCGTTGCCAGTAGCCGAGGCCAAGCGACGCGCCGGCCTCATATTGTCCGCGCGGAATGGCCTGCAGCCCCCCGCGCACCACTTCGGCCATATAGGCCGAGGTGAACAGCGTCACGCCCACCAGCGCCCGCAGCAGCTTATCGACGGTCATGCCCTGGGGCATGAATAGCGGCAGCATGATCGACGCCATGAACAGCACGGTGATCAGCGGCACCGCACGCACCAGCTCGATGAAGGCGATGCACAGCGTGCGGATCACCGGGAGCTTGGATTGCCGTCCCAGCGCCAGGATGACGCCGAGCGGGAAGGACACCGTGATGCCGACCACCGAGATGATCAGCGTGACCAGCAAGCCGCCCCATTTTTCGGTGGGCATCGGCTTGAGGCCGAACATGCCGCCCATCAGCAGGACATAGCTGACGATAGGGAAGACGAAGAGGAAGAGCACCGCATTGACGCGCTTGAACGGCGCCCTGGGGATCAGCAGCGGGATGAACAGCAGCGCGCCCATGGCAAAGACGATGTTGGGGCGCCAATGCTCGGGGATGTCGTAGAAGCCGTAGATGAAGAACTCCATCTCGCTGTTGATGTAGGCCCAGCAGGCGCCGGCATCGATCATCCGGCACTCTTCCACCGTGCCATTGGGGCCAACGGCGTGGCCGAAGATAAAGTTGTACAACGGCGGCACGATCCAGAGCAGGAACAGCATGCCCAAAATCGTCAGCACGGTATCGCTGGGGGTGGCGAAGAGGTTCTTCTGCGCCCAGGCGATGGCGCCGGTGGTGCGATGGGGCGGGGCTTTGGCTGCAACCAAATCGCCGCGAACGAATCCAATATCGGTCATGGCTGTCACCTCTCCACCAGAGTGACGCGGGCATTATACCAGTTCATGATCATCGAGGTGGCCAGCGAGAACGTCAGATAGACCAGCATGGTCAGCGCGATACATTCGATGGCGCGGCCGGTCTGGTTGAGCGCGGTGCCGGCAAAGACGTTGAACAATTCGGGGTAGCCAATGGCGGCGCCGAGCGAGGAGTTCTTGGTCAGGTTGAGATATTGGCTGGTCAGCGGCGGCACGATGATGCGCATGGCCTGCGGTACGACGACCAGCCGCAGCCGGTCCCCTTCCTTGAGCCCGAGCGACTGGGCCGCTTCGGTCTGGCCGCGATTGACGGCGAGAATGCCGGCACGCACCGTCTCGGCGATGAAGGCTGCCGTATAGATGGTGAGGCCGAACAACAGCGCCAGGAATTCGGGGGGCAGTTGCACGCCGCCCTTGAAATTGAAGCGCTGCAGCACCGGCGGGTCGAAGGCGACGCTGGCGCCACTGACGAACCAGACCAGGCCCGGCAAGGCGATCAGCAGGGCTACCGAGCTGAGAAACACCGGGAAGCGGTGGCCAGTGGTTTCAAGGCGCTTTTTGGCCCAGATGCGCAGGAAAATGATGGCCGTGATGGCCAGCGCCACGCCGATCCAGACAAAGCCGAACTGTTCGTCGGGCATGGGGCGCGGAACGAAGATGCCGCGCTGGTTGATGAAGGAATCGAATGGCAGGGTGTAGGACTTAGCCACCGCCGGCATCGATTTGAGCACCGCGAAATACCAGAAGAACAGCTGCAGCAGCAGCGGGATATTGCGGATGGTCTCAATATAGATGGTGGCGAGACTGGAGACGATGAAGTTGCTGCTCAGTCGAGCAATGCCGATGGTGAAGCCCAGAATCGTGGCGAAGAAGATGCCGATAAAGGCCACCAGCAGCGTATTGGTGATGCCGACCAGGAAGGCTTCCCAGTAGTAGGACTCACGGGTCCAGCGAAACAGGGAAAAACTGATGTCGAAGCCGGCGGTCTTCCACAGGAAGTCGAAGCCGGTGGTTTTGTTTTGCGCAGCGAGATTGGCAGCGGTGTTGCCGACGATCCAGAGGATAAAGGCAAGCAGCAGCGCAGCAACGACGACCTGGTATATAATGCCGCGGATCACGGGGTCGTTGTAGAACGATACCCGGGGGGCCGCGGCCGGCCCCGTATCAAGAGTGGTCATAGGATAGACGTCCCCTGGCCGTAACGGCCGCTCCATGCGTCGCCCCTGGGGCGACGAGCGATGGAACAAAAAACCCGGCGCTCAATTGGGAGCGCCGGGCGTTGTTCAGCTTAGCGGATCGGCGGGGCGTATTGGATGCCGCCATCGCGCCACAGCGCGTTCAGACCACGCTCCAGCCCGATCGGGGTCGCTGGGCCAACGTTGCGGTCGTAGGTTTCGGCGTAGTTACCGACCAGCTTGATGATCTGGTAGGCCCAGTCCTTGGTCAGGCCGATCGGGGTGCCGAAGTCGCCTTCAACGCCAAGCAGGCGCTTGATGGCCGGGTTATCGGAGCCGAGCATTTCGTCGACATTGGTCTGCGACACGCCCAGTTCTTCAGCTTCGAGCAGCGCGAAATAGGTCCAGCGAGCGATGTTGAACCAGCCCGAGTCGCCGGTGCGGACCACGGGACCCAGCGGCTCCTTGGAGATGATTTCCGGCAGGATGATGTGATCATCCGGCACGGCGAACTTGGAGCGCTCAGCGGCCAGAGCCGAGGAGTCGGTGGTGTAAACGTCGCAGCGGCCGTCTTCGTAGGCCTTCACCACTTCGTCCTGGTCAACGAACACAACGGTGTTGAATTCGAGGTTGTTGGCGGCGAAATAGTCGGCCGCGTTCAGCTCGGTGGTGGTGCCGGATTCGATGCAGATGGCGGCGCCGCTGAGGTCCAGAGCGGAGGCAATGCCATCGTCCTTGCGGACCATGAAGCCCTGACCGTCATAGAACATTGTGCCAATGAAGCTGATGCCCAGCTGGGTATCGCGGCTCATGGTCCAGGTGGTGGTACGCGACAGCACGTCGATTTCACCGGCGGACAGCGCGGTAAAGCGTTCCTGGCTGGTCAGCGAGGTGAAGCGGACTGCGTCGGCGTCGTTGAAGACCGCAGCGGCAAGCGCACGGCAATAGTCGACTTCGATACCGGTCCAGACGTTGTTCGAATCGGGTGCCGAGAAGCCAGCCACGCCGCCGGTCACGCCGCACTGAATATAGCCCTTTGCCTTTACGTCATCGAGAATGGCCGCTTGCGCTGCCGTCGCGACGAGGCCGAGCGAGGCCGCGACCGCGAACGTTACGAGCGTTTTTTGCATTGATTTTGCCTTTTGTTTCCTGACCCTGTGTCCCGGAGCGCAGCAGCTTGCACCAGCGTCTCCAGTGGCACCGCCGCCTTTGTATGGCGGTCTGATGCTGCTAAGCATGCAAGCGTCTATTGACCGTTGCGTCAAGAGCTGATGGGGAGTTAAGACAGTAAAGCTGTCTCTTTTATAGCCATTATTCTCACATTGATCTGATTTTGAGCACAGAGCCAAAGCATGAGCGTCCATAAAAATAATACTATACTAGATCAGTCGGTTGAGACGGTATTGACCCATCACGGTCGATACCCAGATGACCAGTTCGGTTTCGTCAATACGCCGGTGTATCGCGGCTCGACGGTACTGTTTAAATCACTGGCAGAACTGGAATCTCAACAGCAGCGCTTTCTTTATGGGCGAGCAGGCAACCCCACCACTGAAGGGGTCGAAGCGATCATCACCGCGCTAGAGGGCGCTCACCGGACCCAGCTGGTGCCCTCCGGATTGGCGGCAATCACCGTTGCCCTGCTGAGCTGCGTCAAGGCGGGCGACGACCTGCTGATCAGCGACAGCGCCTATGAGCCCGGCCGCATCTTCAGTGATGGTTTTCTGGCGCGCATGGGGGTGACAACCCGCTATTACGACCCGCGAATCGGCGCCGGGCTGGCGGAACTGATGCAGCCCAACACCAAAGCGGTGCTGGCCGAAAGCCCGGGGTCGCTGACCTTTGAAGTGCAGGATATTCCGGCACTGGCCAAGGTGGCCCATGCGGGCAATGCCAGCCTGATCGTCGACAATAGCTGGGCCAGCCCGCTTTATATGAAGCCGCTGGCGCTGGGCGCCGATATCGTGGTGCATGCCGGCACCAAAATGTTCGTCGGCCACTCCGATACGTTTGCCGGCACGATTTCGACCACCGAGGCAGCCTGGGCCAATGTCGAGCGGACGCGGCGGGAGCTGGGGTTCTTTACCTCGGGCGACGACGCCTTCCTCGTGGCGCGCGGGTTGCGCACACTGGCCATCCGCATGAAGGAGCATCAGGAGCGGGCGCTGGAGATTGCCCGCTGGCTGGAGCAGCAAGACGAGGTGGTGCGAGTGCTGCACCCGGCTTTGCCCAGCCATCCTGACCATGAATTGTGGAAGCGCGACTTCACCGGCTCGGGGAGCCTGTTCGGGGTGGTGCTGGCCCCTGCCCCGCGCGCCTCGGTCGCCGCCTTTGTGGACGAGATGGAGCTGTTCACCATGGGCTATTCCTGGGGCGGCTATGAAAGCCTGTGCCTGCCGGTCAGGCTCGGCAAGAACCGCACGGCCCGGCCATGGACCGAAGAGGGCAATCTGTTCCGCCTGCATATCGGGCTGGAAGGCGTCGACGACCTCAAGGCTGACCTCAAGGCCGCTATCACCCGCTATGCCCGGGCGCGCTGACCAACGCGTTGGGCCGCGCGCCGCAGGGCGATGAAGCGACGCCGCACGATCCGGCCATCGGGCCGGATCGTGAACAGCCAGCGGCGGCGGGCAAATAGATTGCGCACCAGATAGGCACCCAGCATGCCGACGATCAGCCCGGCAAACACGTCGGTGGGATAATGCATGCCCACCGGCACCCGCGAGAAGCCGACCGCGATGCCAATGGCGAAGAACAGCGGGAACAGCCGGGGCCACAGGAAACCGATGACAAAGGCCGTGGCGATGGCCGTGGTGGTGTGGCCCGAGGGAAAGCTTTGGAAATCCCAGGCATTGGCGACGGGATGGAAGGCAAAGGCGCCGACATTGTCGAATTCGACCGGGCGGCTGCGACCGATGATCCGCTTGAGAATGGTGACAATGAGCCCGGGGATGCCGACGCCCAAAAAGATGAAGCCGGACAGCATGGCAATTTCGACGGCGACCAGACGCGACAAATGCCTGAGCAGCGGCGCGGCCGGCAGGGCGAGAAGCACCAGCACCAGCGTGGGAATCAGCACCCAGTCGGACAGGCCATAATCGGTGATGAAGAAGAATGGCGCGCGCCATTGCTCGGGCCAGGCGATGGTGCCGCGCGAAGCCCAGATATCGATCTGCGACAGCAGGGCGACGCCGATGACAACGGCAAAGCAGAACCACGGCCAGCGGCGACTATCGAGGCCCAGCGGCCAGCGTTTGGTAAGATCGGTCATGCCATGGTTTTGCGGGGAGCGATCTTTCCCGTCAATAGTGCAGCTCAATGCCAACACACGCTTGCCCTTTGGAAACGAACAGGCTAACCAGTCGATCGATTTCGGAGTGTAGCTCAGCCTGGTAGAGCACCGGTTTTGGGAACCGGGGGTCCAAAGTTCGAATCTTTGTACTCCGACCATCATATTTGCATCGTGTTGAGGACTTTGCATGATCGCCCGTATCTACCGCCCGGCCCGCAATGCCATGCAGTCGGGACGCGGCAATTCCAAGCAATGGGTACTGGTCTTCGAACCAGCCTCACCACGGGAAATTGATCCGCTGATGGGCTATACGAGCTCCGGCGATACGCGCCAGCAGGTCAAGCTGAGCTTCGACACCCAGGACGAAGCCGAGGCCTACGCACAGAAGAATGGCCTCGCCTATTCGGTGCTGTCGGCGCATGACGACATCCCCAAGCGCCAGAGCTACCCGGACAATTTCCGTTCCGACCGCAAGACGCCCTGGACCCATTAGGGTTTTCTCAGACATAGAATCTGCAACGCGCCGCAAGTGATTGTGGCGCTTTTGTTTTTTGGGAGATCGCATGGATAGCGTCATGGTGATCGTGCTGCTCGGGGCCGCCGCCGCCGGGTTTGCCCAAGGTGTCTCCGGCTTTGCCTTTTCCATGGTGGCGCTGTCGATCTGGGCCTGGGCCATCGATCCGCAGTTGGCGGCCCCGATGGCGGTGTTTGGTTCGCTCATCGGACAATTGGTCGCCCTGCCCTGGGTGTGGCGCGGCTTTGATATCCGCAAGCTGGTGCCACTGGTGCTTGGCGGGTTGATCGGCGTGCCGCTCGGCGTGGTGCTGCTGCAATGGGTCGACCCGACACTGTTCAAATTCGCGCTGGGCGTGTTCCTGCTGCTGTATTGCCCGGTGATGCTGCTGATGCCGGCTGACTATGCCTGGCATCATGGCGGCAAAATTGCCGATGGCGCGGCCGGCTTTGCCGGTGGCGTGCTGGGCGGGCTGGCCGGGATCTCTGGACCGGTGCCGGCGCTGTGGACCACGCTGCGCGGCTGGGACAAGGATACCCAGCGTGGCGTGCTGCAGGCGTTCAATATCGCCATGCACATCACCACCCTCACCGCCTATGCGCTGTCCGGCGGCATTACCAATGAGGCGCTGGTGATGTTTGTCTGGATCACCCCGGTCTTGTCGGTTCCGGCGGTGCTGGGCGTGCTGCTGTTCCGCCGGCTGGCGACGCAGACATTCCGCCGCCTGATTCTGATGTTGCTCTTGGTGTCGGGTTTGACGCTGGTCTGGGGTAGTGTCGTACTCTGGGTTTAAGAGGTATCCGATGACGCTGTCTGCTCGCTGCCTGCTCCCGGTCCTCTTGGGTTTTGCTCTGGCCAGTCCCGTATTGGCCGATCCGGCCCTGTGGGAAGTGCGTGACGACGATAGTTCCATCTGGCTGTTTGGCTCGTTCCACATCCTGCCCGAGGGTACGGAATGGCGGACCGAGCTGTTTGACGGAGTGCTGGCTGAAGCCGACAGTGTGGTGTTCGAAACCGATGTGCGCCCGGCGGCCATTGCCCAGATGGGCGCCAACGCTTTCGCGCGCGGCGTCTATGTCGATGGCACGCTGCTGACCGATGTGATGGACGAGGCGCTGGAAGCGCAATTGCGCCAGCAGGCGGCGGCGATGGATATGCCGATGGGGATGGTGCTGGCCATGCGGCCCTGGATGGCGACCAATACCATCACGGTGCAGATGCTGGCTGCACATGGCTATCAGGACCAGGGCGTCGAATTCATCCTGCAGCCGGAAATCAGTGAGGAGCGGCTCGGGTTTCTCGAAACCGGCGCCGAGCAGCTGGAGGTGCTGGCGGGGGCGCCGGACGATGAGCAACTGGCCATGCTACAGGCGACGCTCGACCAGCTCGACGCGCTACCCAAGCTGATGGACAAGATGAAAACGCGCTGGGTGGACGGCACACCCGAGCAGTTGGCCGACCTGTTCCTGATGGAGCTGGGCGGCTTTGAGACGGCGTTTCTCGATCGGTTGCTCTATGCGCGCAACCAGAACTGGCTCGGGCCGATCGAGGCGATGCTGGCGGAGAATCAGGAAAACCTGATCATTGTCGGCGCGGCGCATCTGATCGGCGATGGCAGCGTGCTCGATCTGCTGGAGCAGGCTGGGTATCGGGTGCAGCGGGTGCAGTAAAAAATCCCCGCTTGCGCGGGGATTTTTGTGATTGTCAGACGTCGCTGAGCCTGGTCCATTTGCCGTCGTTCTGGCTGGACTGCACCGAGGCGATGATGAACTGCATGCCTTCGACGCCGTCAGCCAGCGTGGGCAGCAGGCCTTCATAGGCCGCGCCGTCGCCACGAATGACCGCAGCGAACTGGCTGTAGAGCGTGGCGAAGGCTTCCAGATACCCCTCGGGGTGGCCGGAGGGGATGCGCACATTCATGGTGGAGGCGGCAATGCCGGAAATGGCGCCGCCACGCGTAAGCTGCTGACGCGGCTTGCCGAATTCGGCGAACCACATGTAGTTCGGGTTATCCTGCCGCCACTCGATGCTGCCCTTGTCGCCATAGACGCGCAGTTGCAGGCCGTTTTCGCAGCCGACCGCCACCTGGCTGGCCCAGAGCATCCCCTTGGCCCCGCCTTCGAAGCGCAGCATGATGTGGACGTTGTCATCGAGCTGCCGACCTTCGACAAAGCTGGTGAGGTCAGCCGACACCGAGTCGGTCTTGAGGCCGGTGACGAAGCGCGCCAGATTGTAGGCGTGGGTGCCGATATCGCCGATGGCGCCGCCGGCGCCGGAACGGGCCGGATCGGTGCGCCAGGAGGCCTGTTTGTTGTCGTCGGCGGCGGGTTCGGTCAGCCAATCCTGCGGATATTCGACCTGGATGACGCGGATCTTGCCCAGCGTACCGGATTCGACCAGCTCGCGGGCCTGCCGGATAAGCGGGAAGCCGGTGTAGTTATGGGTGAGAAGAAACCGGGCGCCATTCTTGGGAATAATGGCAGCAAGCTTGCGAGCATCTTCCAAAGTGCTGGTGATTGGCTTGTCGCAAATGACGTGGATGCCGGCTTCGAGGAAGGCCTTGGCCGGGCCGTAATGCATATGGTTGGGCGTGACGATGGCGACCGCCTGGATGCCGTCCGGGCGGGCGGCCTCGGCGCGGGCCATTTCCTCGTAGGAGGTGTAGATGCGGTCTTCGGCCAAGCCGAGATTGCGGCCGGATTCGAGGGCTACCTCAGGGCGCGACGACAGGGCGCCGGCCACCAGATCATAGTCACCATCGATGCGGGCCGCGACGCGGTGGACGTAGCCGATAAAGGCTCCCGTGCCGCCGCCAACCATGCCCAGGCGAATGCGCTTTGCGCCGTTCTCAGCCATTGAAGCCTCCCTATTGTCGTTGTTTGTTCAAGGTTATCCAAGTGGGCGCCCCCTCCCCCTTAAGGGGAGGGCTAGGGTGGGGGTCGGCGTAGTTCAGCACAAGAGCTCAAACGACCCCCACCCTCGATCCCTCCCCTCAAGGGGGAGGGAGGCCCGACTGCGGACTTTAGCTTAGCCCCAAAATCTTGCGGTTGGCCGCGAGGTCGGTGCCGGACGAGGCGAAATCGTCGAAGGCGTGTTCGGTGACGCGGATGATGTGGTTCTTGATGAACTCGGCGCCTTCGCGAGCGCCATCCTCTGGATGCTTGATGGCGCATTCCCATTCGAGCACGGCCCAGCCGGCAAAGTCGTACTGCGCCATCTTGGAGAAGATCGAGGCGAAGTCGACTTGGCCGTCGCCGAGCGAACGGAAGCGCCCGGCTCGGTTGATCCAGCTCTGATAGCCGCCATAGACGCCCTGCCGACCGGTCGGATTGAACTCGGCGTCCTTGACGTGGAACATCTTGATCCGCTCGTGATAGATGTCGATGTAGTCGAGATAATCGAGCTGCTGCAGCACGAAGTGGCTGGGATCGTAGAGCAGATTGGCGCGGGGGTGGTTGTTCACACGCTCGAGGAACATCTCGTAGGTCACGCCGTCATGCAGATCTTCACCGGGGTGAATTTCGTAGCAGACGTCGACGCCGTTATCGTCAAATGTATTGAGGATCGGCATCCAGCGGCGGGCCAGTTCGTCAAAGGCTTCTTCGACCAGGCCTGCCGGGCGCTGCGGGAATGGATAGAGGAACGGCCAAGCCAGTGCGCCCGAGAAGGTCGCGTGTTCGGTGAGGCCGAGATTCTGCGAGGCCTTGGCCGCCCAGTTCAGCTGCTGCACCGCCCATTCCTGACGGGCCTTGGGATTGCCATGGACGGCAGCCGGGGCAAAGCCATCCAGCATGGTGTCGTAAACCGGATGCGCGGCAACCAGTTGCCCCTGCAGGTGCGTGGAAAGCTCGGTGATGGCGAGGCCATGCTTGGCGGCGGTGCCGGCCAGTTCATCGGCATAGGTCTTGGAGGTGGCGGCTTTTTCGAGATCGATCAGGCTGCCGACCCAGGTCGGAATCTGCACGCCCTTATAGCCGAGGCCAGCCGCCCAGCCGCAAATGGCGTCGAAGGAATTGAACGGCGCCGCGTCGCCCGCGAATTGCGCCAGAAAGATTGCGGGCCCCTTGATGGTGCGCATGTCGATTCTCCTCGTGTGGCCCCTGCTAGATGGCGGCGCCTTGTTCCTTACCGATTCAGCACGAAACCCCACCCTGCCCCTTTGACTGGCCCAGGATGAGGTCTGTTGTTATTTGCATTGTTCGACAGGCCCGTGGGCCTGTCAATGAGGTACGCACCTCAATTACTTCAGCAGCGCCAATGCGTCAGTCGGGCTGAGGGCCAGCGGGCGCTCGCAGGTGGTCGACAGGGTGAGCACCTGACCGCTCTCGCCGGCCTTGAGCAGGCTGGTCATCACGTCGACCACATGCAGCGCCACGTCGAGCCCGCAACGGGCGCGATAGCCGCCCTCGATGGAGGCCATCATGTCGGCGAGGCCGGCCGCGCGGTAATTGGCGCGCGGGATTGGCTTGTCGAGTTCCTGATTGGCCTTGCCGAAGGGGTGATCCCACGGCGTGACGTTGCTGCGCTCGCCGGCGATGTTGGCGGTGACCAGATCGCCGCCGAAGAAGTTCGGATCGGGCACGAAGATCGAGCCATCGGTGCCGTAGAGCTCGATATTGTGGTGGCCATGCGCCGCCACGTCCCAGCTGGCGCCGATAGTGACGATGGCGCCGGAGGCGAATTCGAGAATGCCATGGATGGTGGTGGGCGTACCGACCTTGACGAAAGTCCCCTTATAGGGGCCTTCGGCGGTCACTTCGCGCTCGGTGCGGGCCATGTTGGTGAAGGCCGACAGGCGCTTCACCGGGCCGAGCAGGTGGACCAGATCGGTGACATAATAGGGGCCGAGATCGAGGATCGGGCCGGCGCCGGGCTGGAAGAAGAAGTCCGGATTGGGATGCCAATGCTCCATGCCACGGCTCATGACGTGGGTGGTGCCGCTCATGATCTTGCCGAGCTTGCCGCTATCGATGATTTCACGGGCCTGCTGGTGTGCACCGCCGAGGAAGGTGTCCGGGGCCGAGCCGACATTGAGGCCGCGATCATCGGCGGCCTTTTTCAGCGCCATGCCCTCTTCGAGCGACAGCACGAAGGGCTTTTCGGAATAGGCGTGCTTGCCGGCCGACACGATATCCATCGACACCGAATAATGGGTCGCCGGGATGGTCAGGTTGACGATGACGTCGATTTCGCTGTTGTTGAGCAACTCATCGGGCGTCTGCGCCCGAACGCCGAATTCCTCGGCGCGGGTCTGAGCGGCGGCAGGCAGAATATCGGCGATAGCGCGCACCTCGAGCCCCTTGAATAGGGGCGCGAGGCGCAGATAGGCACTGGAGATATTGCCGGCACCCATGATGCCGACGCCAAAGGTCTTGGCCATTTTAGCTTATTTCCACTTCTTGGCGGTAGCGATCGAGCGCGTGGCGAAACGCAGCTCGTCAGAGGGCTTGTCGTGCTCGGCGACGAAATACTGCGCCTTGGTCTTGGCCTGCACCTTGCCGATCAGATTGTCCCAATCGAGCACGCCATGGCCGACATCGGCCCAGCCGTCTTCATCAAGGCATTCGCCAGCGGGGGCGATATCCTTGACGTGGACGGCGGTGATGCGGCTGCCATAGCGGTCGAACCAGGCGAGTGGATCGGCCTTGCCGCGCACCACCCAGGCCACGTCGCATTCCCATTCAATATTGGGCGCGGTTTCGAGGATGATTTCCATCGGCGTGCGGCCCGAGCTGGTGGGCACGAATTCGAAATCATGGTTGTGCCAGCCGAAGCCATAGCCTTCCTTGGCATAGGTCTCGCCGGCCTTGGCCAGCATTTCAGCCAGTTCGAGCCATTTGGACTCGTCGGCGCTGCGGCCTTCAGGGCCGATATGGGGGCAGAAGATCTTCTTCATGCCGAGGGTTTCGGCGGTCTTGAGCGTGGTCGACACATCGGCCACCTGGGCCGGGCCGAAATGGCCGGTCGGCATGGCGAGGCCATTCTTCTTGAGACTGGCGGCCAGGCCGGCAGCGTCGTCATAAAGCCCGCCATAGCCCTCGACCTGGGTGTAGCCCAGCGCGCCAAGCTTGCTGAGAAAATCTTCAAGCGACGGGGTATTCCGGGCGCTGTAGAGCTGGAATGACAAAACGGTCATTAGGGCCTCGTTGTAACGTTAGAATGGGCAATCGCATCCGCTGGAGATGCTTGGGATAGCGTGGTTTCGGGAAGCCGTCGCGCCTGCGCGGCAGACCAATCACCGCAAAAGTAACATTGGCCGGATGCATTGAGGCGAGACAGAAGCGGAGCGCCCGAAGGCGCTGCCGCAATGCAGGAAAATCGACTTAGAGACGGTTGGTGGACTCGGCGCTGAAGATCGAACCGCGCGCCGGATCGAAGCCGACGACCAGCTTCTGACCAACGCTGAGATGGACATCGCTATCGACGCGGAAGGTCACCGGATGGCCGGCGATCTTGGTCCAGGCCAAGGTGTCGGAGCCCATCGGTTCGACGATTTCGATCTCGATTTCGAGCGAGAACGGCATCTTCTTGACGTCCTCACCCAGCACGATGTGTTCGGGACGCACGCCAAGCACCGCCTTGGTGCTGGCGCTGACGGGATCGGTGAAGTGATAGGTGCCCACCGGAATTACCGTGCCATCGTCGGCGGTGAAGGTCGTGCCGTCCAGCGTGCCATGCAGCATGTTCATCTGCGGCGAACCGATGAAGCCGGCGACATAGAGATTGACCGGCTTGTTATAGATGGTGTGCGGATCGGCCAGTTGCTGGATGACGCCGTTTTTCATCACGGCGATGCGGTCGGCCAGGGTCAGCGCCTCGATCTGGTCGTGGGTGACGTAGATCATGGTATTCTTCAGGCGATGATGCAGACGCTTGATCTCGACGCGCAAATCGCTGCGCAGCTTGGCGTCGAGGTTGGACAGCGGCTCGTCGAACAGGAACACATCAACGTCGCGCACCAAGGCCCGGCCGATGGCGACGCGCTGACGCTGACCGCCGGACAGTTCCACCGGCTTGCGCTGCAAGAGTGGCTGAATCTGCAGAATTTCGGCAGCACGCTGCACGCGCTTGTCGATCTCGTCCTTCTTCATGCCGGCGACGCGCAGGCCGAAGCTGAGGTTCCGCTCCACGGTCATTTGCGGATAGAGCGCATAGGACTGGAACACCATGCCGATGCCACGATCCTTGGGCTCTTCCCAGGTGACGTTCTTGCCGCCGATGAAAATCTGGCCATCGGACACGTCGAGCAGACCGGCGATGCAATTGAGCAAAGTGGACTTGCCGCAGCCCGAAGGCCCGAGCAGCACGATGAACTCACCCTGCGCGATGTCGAGGTCGAGATGTTCGAGAACCTTCACGCTGCCGAAACTGAGCGATAGATCCCGGATGGAAACACTGTGTTGCATCTGCTTAACCCTTCACCGCACCGGCGGCGATGCCGCGGACGAACCATTTGCCTGAGATGAAATAGACAGCCAGCGGCACGGCAGCGGTCAGAATGGTCGCCGCCATGTGCACGTTGTATTCGCGCACGCCGGTTGTCGTATTGACGATGTTGTTGAGCTGCACGGTCATCGGCATGTTCTCGCGACCGGCAAACACGGTGCCGAACAGGAAGTCGTTCCAGATGCCGGTGACCTGCAGGATGACGGCCACGATGGTGATCGGCACCGCCATCGGCACCATGATCTGGAAGAAAATCTGCCAGAACCCTGCCCCGTCGACGCGCGCTGCCTTGAACAGTTCGGGCGGCAGCGAGGCGAAGAAATTGCGGAACAGCAGCGTCAGGATCGGCATGCCGAAGATGGTGTGGATGATGATGATGCCGGGGAAGGTGCCGAACAGCCCCAGTTCGCGCAGGGCGATGATCAACGGATAGATCACCACCTGGTAGGGCACGAAGGCGCCGAACACGAGCAGGCCGAACAGGATATTGGCGCCCTTATATTTCCAGAACGACAGCGCGTAGCCATTGAGGGCGGCGATGACGATGGAAATGGTGGTGCCGACCAGGGTGATCTTCACCGAATTGAGGAAGCCGGGCTTGAGGCCGTTGCAGTCACGGCCGGTACAGGCGGTGTCCCAGGCCTTGAGCCAGGGTTCGAAGGTGATCTGCTGCGGCCACTGGAAAATGTGGCGCATCTGAATTTCCGGCATGGCCTTGAGCGAGGTCACCACCATGACCCAGAGGGGCATGAGGAAGAACAGAGCGGCCAGGACGAGGAATACATAGACGCCGACGCGACCGATGGTCAGCGTCTTGGGCTTGGCGCCGCGCGGGCCGGCTTCGATACGGGTACGGGTGGCGGCGGAGGCGGCGAGAATTTCGGTGGTCATTATGCGCTCTCCTTGACCTGGTTGGCACGCCACTGGGCAAAGGCCTGAATGCCGAGCAACACGATCACCGGCAGCAGCATCATGGTGGCGGCGGCCATGCCGAGCCCCACATTGGAGCGGTCGGTAATGTGCTGGATGACGAAGACGGCGGGCATCTGGGTGGAGATGCCGGGGCCGCCCTGGGTCATGGCGACGATCAGGTCATAGACGCGGACCACGCCGACGCATTGCAGGATGAAGGCGGTGAGAATGGCGCCGCGCATCATCGGCAGCACGATGAAGAGATAGGTTTTCCAGGTCGGGATGCCGTCGATACGGGCAGCCTTCCAGATTTCGCTGTCGATGCCGCGCAGGCCGGCCAGCATGATCGCCATGGTGACGCCAACGCCGTTCCAGATGCCGGCGACGACGAGGCCGTAAATGGCGGTGCCGGAATTGACCAGCGGCGCGAAGGCAAATTCGGTGAAGCCAAGGCCGCGGACGGTGGCCTGGATGCCGTAATTCGGATCGAGAATCCAGCGCCAGACCAGGCCGGTAATGACCAGCGACATGGCGAAGGGATAGAGGAAAATCGAGCGGAACCAGTCCTCTGCCTTGATGCGCTGATCCATGAACACAGCCAGCAGATAGCCTGCCGTCATGTTGGCGCCGATCGAGAGCAGGCCGAAGAACCAGATATTGTTGACCGAGACCAGCCAGCGGCCGGTGGACCACAGGCGCTTATACTGATCGAGCCCGACGAAATTCTCCGGCGCGAAAGCCGGGAAAATGCGCGAATTGGTGAAGGACAGCACGAAGGCGTAGATGATGCAGAGGACGAAAACGCCGACCGCCGTGACAATCATCGGGATGGTGCCGAAGATGGACATGAGCGTCGACAGGCGGAACGGCTTCCGCCCAGAGGAAGACACTACCCTAACGGCAGTCCCGTCCTCTTTGGCCGTAGCAAGCTGAGCCATGACGATTTCCCTATGGGTCGTAGTGAAGGGCGGTCCGACTCAGGCGCGACCAGGTTTGCCCCGAAATGCCAAGCCGGGCGGCCCTATGCGGAGCCACCCGGCTTGTCAGCGATGGTTATTCAGCCGACGCGATGATGTCGACGAAGCGCTGCTGGATTTCCTCGACGCTCAGGTCGGGGTTGGCCCAGGCTTCGGCCCAAAGGTCGTCCATCTGGCCGACCGAGTCCTGGGTCAGATAGATGCCGGCGCCCTGGATCACGTGATCGGGGTCCTTGAGGATCTCGAGGCCGACCTTCATGCAATCGTCGGCCAGGGACATGTCAACGTCGTCACGCACCGGGAGCGAACCCTTGGCGTTGTTGAACAGGGCCTGGACCTGCGGATTGACCATCATGGAGGCCATCTTCAGCTGAGCGGCTTCAACCGCAGCGTCATCCTGTTTCGGGAACAGGAAGATGTCGCCGCCGGTATCGAGATAAGGCTGCTCGGACGGGCCTGCGATACAGGCGTAATCGACGCCGGGTTTCTCGCCGGCAACGGCGAACTCGCCACGAGCCCAGTCACCCATGATCTGCATTGCTGCCTGATCATTGATCACGAGGTTGGTGGTGTCGTTCCAGGTGCGGTTGGCCGAACCTTCGTCGGTATACTGCTTGAGCGACTTGAAGATTTCGATGGCGTGCTTGACTTCGGGCCCGCCGGCGACGTCGAGATTGCGATCCTTGTAGATGGCTTCATGGCCGGTCTTGCCGAGCTGGCTCAGCATGACGACGCCCATGGCGCCACCGATCTGCCAGGCTTCGCCACCGATGGCGAAGGGGATGATGCCGGCTTCCTGCAGCTTGGGCGCGTCGGCGATGAATTCGTCGAGGTTCTTGGGCAGGCTCAGGCCGGCCTTTTCGAACGCCGGAACCGAAGCCCAGCCCCACTGCCACGAGTGAATATTCACAGGGACGCAGTAGATCTTGCCTTCGAACTCGCAGACATTGAGGATCGCGGCGGGACGGATGAAGTCCTTCCAGCCCTCTTCAGTGGCAAGCGGGGTCAGGTCGAGCAGCAGACCAGCCTGGGCCAGCTCTTCGAACTGACGGCTGATGTTGAACTGGGCGGCGCCCGGAGGATCGCCACCAAGAGTGCGCTGCAGCGTGGCCGAGCGGGCGTTTTCGCCACCGGCAATGGCCGTATCGACCCACTTGTCTTCGCCCAGGGCGTCGAACTCGCGAGCGAAGACGGACACGGCGGCTTGCTCGCCACCCGACGTCCACCAGTGAATAACTTCGACATCCGCAGCATTGACTGCCGTGGAGCCGAGGAGAGCAGTTGCCATAGCGGCAACCACTGCAAATTTCTTCATAGTTGTCCTCCCAACGATCACTTGGAGCGAAACGCCCCTGCGAGCCTGCCAGCCACAGGGTTGCCTTCTTGTGAGGCCTCCCCTGCTGGCGAGCGTGTAATCGATTGCATGCTCCGTCCCCGAAATCTCTGCAATCGATTTCATTAGTTTCATACACGTCTTGCGCGCCTGTCAATACCGATTTAGACAGAATGACTTTCCGACAGCGAAAGGGGGCGCTGTCAGGCATGAATTTGGTGAACAAAACACCGACGATTCAAGACGTTGCACGTTTTGCAGAGGTTTCAACCGCCACCGTGAGCCGCGCCCTTTCGAGCCCCGAAAGGGTCAGCGAGAGCACTCGCGACCGTATTTCCGAGGCGGTGCGCGTCACCGGCTACACACCCAACCAATCGGCCCGCTCGTTGCGCCAGCGAACCGCCCGAACTATCCTCGTGGCGCTGCCCGATATCCGCAATCCGTTCTTTTCAACCATCCTCGATGCCATCGAACGCGAGGCCGCTTCGCGCGGTTATGGCGTGCTGGTGGCCAACCGGTTTTCGAGCGCCGAGTCAGGGCGGCGGATGCGCGACTATTTTCAATCCAACCGGGTCGACGGCCTACTGCTGTTCGATGGCTCGGTGGACCTCGAGCAGCTGATGATGCTCGCCGGCGATCCGATGCCGGTGCCGTTGATCGTGGCCTGCGAGGAAATTCCGCACGCCCCGTTCCACACCGTCAAGACCGACAATGTCTTCGCTGCGGCGCAAGCGACGCGGCATCTGATCGAATTGGGGCACCGCAAGATCGGCCATATCAGGGGGCCGGCCGACAATGTGCTGACCGGCGAACGGCAAACCGGCTTCACCCAGGCAATGAGAGCCGCCGACCTCGCCATTCGCCCGGAGTGGCTGTTGGCGGGCGGTTTCGACATGGCGTCGGGCCAGGCCGCCGCCCGGCACTATCTGGCGCTGGATGACCGGCCCACGGCCGTTTTCGCGGCGAATGACGAGAGCGCCATCGGCTTCATTGCCGGGCTGCGCCGGAACGGGCTGGAATGCCCGCGCGATATCTCGGTGATCGGCTTTGACGATCTGGAGGTGGCGTCCAATATCTGGCCGCCGCTGACCACCATGCGGCAGCCGCGCGCCGCGCTGGGCCGGATCGCGGCCGGCGCACTGATCGATATCATCGAAGGCCAGCAGCAGAGCCGGGTGCCGATGCATATGGTGCTGAGTTCGGAGATAATTATACGGGGCAGCACAGCGCGGGCCCCTGCCCTCGACCAATCCGCCACATCAGAATGAACTTGCGGCAACAAGGGCGTTTCCTTTGTGCCGAAATACGCTAAATGAAGCCACATGCGCCGGTCCCGTAGCTCAGCCGGATAGAGCAGCAGCCTTCTAAGCTGTTGGTCGGAGGTTCGAGTCCTCCCGGGATCGCCATCTATTTATCAGCACGTTGATTTCGCTGATGTTTTCTCCCCAAATTGTCCCACATTTTTCAAGGCATTTTAATGTGGGACAATTCTGTTCCCCGCACGTTCGCCTGCGGGCGACTCAAAGCATGTCGGAGCGGGCAGCCAGGTGGCCCTATTCCCTTTCAGCCGAGGGTCGCGCTAAGCTCGGGGAATGAACACCCGCCCTCTGCCATCGGGCTTTTTTGTTGGCAAGCTCTGGGGTCGACTCTCGACTGGAACGGGCCTACGCTCCCTCTCGACCGGACCAAGCTGCGGCCCTGCGGGCCCCTCCAGCATTGCTGTTTTCCGGGCGCTCCCTGCGCAATTATCTAGGTGCCCTTCCCCGATGCACGGAGGAAGTCGAAACTCCATGCGGAGGTTCAAATGCTCCTTGAACACGTCGTCCAAACTGTTGATGTCACACACGAGGGCCGGGTCGTATCTGCCTCATACTTCGTTGAGGGCGGCGTCATCCACGCTCAGATCGATGGCAGGAATATGAGGCTGCCACTTGGCAGGAAGCCAGCTGATGTAACCGTCAAAGTTATGCTCTCAGGAGCCCTGAGCAGCAGAAGCCGTAAGTCTGCTCAGCTTGTCAGCCTCTTTCCCACGAGACGCGTTAACAGCTAATCCGGCGCCCGCCATCTCCCTACCCGAGCGGGCTTGTTGTTGCCACTATCGCAATGCCTGATCATAATAGGCCTTTGGGCTCTGGGAGGGCTTATCGCCCCCAGGCTTCCGCCCCCCGCCTGACCAGTTTCCAAAGTCACTCAGCCCCGCCATCGAGCGGGGTTTTCTTTGGGCGAGGAACCAGAGCGTCGGCGCCGCGCTTCCTCCCAAGTCCTTATTCATGCCCAGCTAGCCCGCTGGCGCTCCACCCGGCGGGCTTTTTCTGTCTGATGTAAAAGCTAGAGCCCGATCACGAAATCACCGAGCTCGCAACTACACCATACCTTTGACGTTGTACGGACGTCGCAGTTACGCGGCTTGTCAAAGGAACAATGCAATGTAAGCGGTTAGCCGGAGCCGTTACCGGCTGAAGTTCCATGGCATGAGGTCGGCGATCTGGCTGTTTGGCCAGCCGCCTGCGATACGGTCAAGCGTTTGAGTGAGCCAGGCGTGCGGGTCGACGC
>NZ_JBTMWV010000060.1:0-847 GCF_054489345.1 Devosia sp. A369
TATAGATCCCCAACCCTCCTGCAAGCGTCGCAGAAGGAAGATAGGTGGCCGACTTTTACGCCGCCCGAAGCGGGACTATCCCGCCGCTACCGTGGACTAATTTTGCACCGCCGCTCTCACTGCCCTTCCCCAACAATGGCACGCAGCCGGTTGAGGTCATTCTCGACCTGGCCCCAGACCTGCTCGGGCAGCGTCAGGGTGTTCTGCAGCATGTTCTCGTAGATGCGAAGCTGGTTCTGGATCTGCTCGACCTGGTGAGCGATCTGGGTCACCTGATTGTCGATCTGAATGCCGGACTGGCCGGCGAGCCCGATCAACTCCGCATTGTTCAGGATCTGAGTGAACTCGGTGGCGCCAACAAGTTGACCTGCTGCCTGCGCCGGCATCGCGGCTGAGGAGAGCAGGAGCCCGAAGGCAAGTCTAAACAAACAAGTCATGCGCATGGGCGATCCCTCGTTCTGTGAGCCAATGGGCCGGCCACTCGCCGGCGAATTCCTGATGCAAAGCCGTGATGCGTTTAAGATCATCCTTGCCGCTGGCGCCGACAAAGCTGAGCGTCACCGGGCCAAGCGCCATGTCGAAAAGACGCCGTCCATCGGGGGAAACGACGTAATATTCTCGCTTCGGCATGGCGCCCGCGACGATCTCGATCTGCCGGTCGTTGAAGCCGATCCGCTCGTAGAATTCTCGTGTGCCCGGTTCTCGTGCGGCCCCGTTCGGAATGAATAGCCCCTAGATTTGTAGACGCCTTCCTTCCTAATTTTGAGGCAAGGAGGCCTACATGGGCAAAGCCAATTTCAGCGACGATTTCAAGCGGGACGCGGTTCGTCAGATCACCGAGCGGGGG
>NZ_JBTMWV010000061.1:0-815 GCF_054489345.1 Devosia sp. A369
TCTACTTCCATTACAATAAATCAAACCGAATACAACAATATTCCTACACATCTGTCAGGCCGTTCGAATTGTGTTAAAAATACGACATTAGATTGAATATGGAGGAGACATCATGGCTGATTTTCGCGAAAAATTTGGCAGTTACCAGGCATCCAAGAAAGTTCTGTTCTGGTCCTGCGCAGGAACTGCAGTTTTGACCATGGTGATTGGGTTTACCTGGGGCGGATGGGTTACCGGAGGCTCCGCTATCGAACTGGCCGAGAACACCTCGGAAGCCGCCGTGGCATCCTTGGCTGCAGATGTCTGCTTCACTCGCTTCATGGCTGCCCCGGATCTTCAAGCGAACCTCACCGCCTTCAATGAAGAAAGCACATACGCACGGGCCAAGTATATCGATGGTGGCGGCTGGACCACCTTAGGAGGGCAGGAAAAACCCATCAGCGGGGCCGCCAAGCTGTGTGCCGAACAATTGGCTGAGGCGGACATCCCAACGCCCGTAGCAGAAGCGCCGTTGGCCCCGAGCAGCACCATGCCCGTTGCTGACGCCGAGACCGCTACCAACTAAGGTCAGCCGGGGTCCCTTCCGGCAAGCTAGGGACGCTATATCAGGCCCAGGGAGACGGCAGCAATGAGGAATTCACCTGGCATTCGTTTGGCTGCGATGGCGTTTGGCGCCGTCGTTGCCTTGGCGGCCACGTTTTTTACAACGTCTATGTTCGAAGCAACTCGGTTGGAGAGGGCCCTTCTGACGGCTGAAACCGCTTTCTAGCTTGACTACTCCGCTGTCAAAGATCCACGGCATTATAGGTGGGCGC
>NZ_JBTMWV010000062.1:0-733 GCF_054489345.1 Devosia sp. A369
CCGCCGGGGAAACTGGCGGTGGTGGCCATCACCGCGCCGACCGCGCCATTGGCAAATTCCAGCCCCGCCGAGACGAAATCCTCGGTTTCCATTCGGTGCAGCCGTGTGGTCCGGGCCATGGCGGTGACGGCGCTGACCTCACCGCAGAGGCTCAGCATCAGATCGAGCGAATGGATCGCCTGGGTGATCAGCACCCCGCCGCCGTCCTGGGCCAGCGTGCCGCGACCAGGCTGGTCGTAATAGCCCGCCTGCGGCCGCCACCACGGCACCACCAGATGCGCCGCTTCGAGCCGGCCATAGCGGTTCTCGGCCACCGCCTCGGCCAGATAGCGCGAGGCGCGGCGAAAGCGATGCTGGAACACCACGCCCAGCGTGATGCCGGCATCGTCGGCCAGTCTGACAATGCGTTCGGCCGCCGCCAGCGTCCGCTCCACCGGCTTTTCCAGCAGCACATGCTTGCCCGCCTTGGCCGCCGCCGCGACGATGGCCTCGCGGGCATTCGGCGGCGTCACCACCAGCACGGCATCGAGCTGCGGATCGGCGAGCAGCGCCTCGTAGCTTGTCGCCTCAGGGAAACCATAGGTCCGGCAGAATTCGGCGCGTTGTACTGGATCGCGGCGATAGACCCCGCGCACGGCAATGTCCGCGCTGAGCGATTGCAGCGCCAGCGCATGCGGCTTGGCGCCCATGCCGGCCCCGATCACGCCAAAAATGAACCGTCCCTGTTCGTCGC
>NZ_JBTMWV010000063.1:0-723 GCF_054489345.1 Devosia sp. A369
CATCGAGATGTTCTACAACCCGACCCGCAAGCACGCCCGCAATGGTATGCTCTCACCTGTCGAGTTCGAGCGACGACACCAAACCTAACCCCGAAGGTGTCTACAGAACGCGGGGCTATTCAGACCGCTTTGCTGGCCTGCCATCTTCGTTCTCCTATTTTGCACCGCTGGAGCGATGCCACACGAGGTCAACCTTTGATGGTGGATAAGGATGCGTAATTAAGCAGTGAGGCGCTGACCAAGCGCAGTCCCTGAGGTGATGGCGCCCAGACGGCACCCCTCGCCCGTTGGCCGTGAATAGTGGCGGACTACAGACGTGGGTATCCCAGTAGCTTAGCCAGAAGCTGCTAGTTGGTTTACATGCTGATATAAGGAAGTCGGAAAATGTCTGCTTTTCCGACTGGCTGATCCAACAGCGGGATGATGGCTACCCACCCCAAGTCGGCCCTTGGAGAAGCCTCGTCCATAATGCGCATTATCCGCTCGGTGCTATGGAGAGCCTGTCACGCCAGGTGATGGCCAATATTGGGCAAAACATCACGATTGCGCTCGGCCTAAAGGCGATTTCCTGGTGACCATCATCGTCGGATTTGTGGCCTGTGAGAGCGGCGGTGCAAAATTAGTCCACGGTAGCGGCGGGATAGTCCCGCTTCGGGCGGCGTAAAAGTCGGCCACCTATCTTCCTTCTGCGACGCTTGCAGGAGGGTTGGGGATCTATACCGT
>NZ_JBTMWV010000064.1:0-678 GCF_054489345.1 Devosia sp. A369
TGCCCCAGTTCCTGGCATCCGCCCAACCGCACCAAAACAACAAACCCCATAGCGCAAAGCGTGCGGACCGCGGGTTCCTGCATGGGTGGCTTTGCGACGCCAAGCGGCATCCCAAACCCTTCACCCATGTAGTCGTTCAGCTGGCCCTAACCGCGTCCCAAAGGCGGACGTTCAGGCACCAGGACCATCGACAGCATTGCCTCAGGGGGAGATATCCCGCTTCGCTACACACGCATAGCATTCACAACGACTGAAAATGCGGGCGAATTCTGCCGTTGCTGGCGTAGTGGAGATAGTACCCAGCGAAAAACGGCAACCAGTCGTCCAGAACCTGGACCAGGCGCCCCGAGGTTATTTCCCTTTCAACGATATTCCCTAGCGGCGGAGGTAAATCCGGGGTCGTAGGTGACATGCAGGCCTTGGCGTAAAGCAATCGGATACTCCGCCACGCGCCGCATAAACGTTGCCGCGATCATGCCGTTGCCGGCGAACAACTCGGTGTTTTCCTCGTAGCCCACCAGCGAAAACTGGTGCCGCCCGATCCTTGCCGGTAATGGCTGAGAGCGGCGGTGCAAAATTAGTCCACGGTAGCGGCGGGATAGTCCCGCTTCGGGCGGCGTAAAAGTCGGCCACCTATCTTCCTTCTGCGACGCTTGCAGGAGGGTTGGGGATCTATAC
>NZ_JBTMWV010000065.1:0-660 GCF_054489345.1 Devosia sp. A369
TCGTTGCGGGCAAAGTCTGACCAGAATGACGAGACCTGCTGCGACACCGCGTCAATGTCGCCATGTTTGTCCTCCACCGGCCGCCATAGGGTGTTCCACCCCTGGGCCCTGGCCGTCTCAACAAGCGCGTTGAAGCCAAGATCGATGAGCTCCTGGCGGATCGGCAGCCAGCGCCGTCTTGCCACGGTTTTGGTATGGCGCCCGCCGCTGGTGGTGACAACAAAACACAGAATATCGGTGCCGGGATAGCTGCGGATCGTGTCCGGGCCCAATTGCAGGATTTCACTGGAAATCATGCCGTGCAAACAGGAGATCAGGGGCAGCCAGAACGGCAGCCCGTCCAGGGCGGTGGCCGACGTCGGGATCTGGCGCTTCGTGAACAGCGGATGGCCGAAGATCGTGTGCAGGTCCGAATTGGAATAGGGTTCGCGGGCATCTTCACCGTCCGGCACCGTCAGGCGAATATCGCCGCGGATCGCCCCATCAATCCAGCCCTTGTTGGCCGCGGTCTTCACCAGGGTAGTGATGTAGCCGGTGCGCTTATTGACTGAAGCGGTGGCGTAGCGGCCGCTGTCATACATCTGGTCGCGAAACGATATGATATGCCGGCGCTGCACCAGACCGACATCGCTGACCCCGGCCAGCGCCTGGAACAGGCCA
>NZ_JBTMWV010000066.1:0-578 GCF_054489345.1 Devosia sp. A369
AAAACCGCCTGGCTCTGGGCCTATGCCCGGGACGATCGTCCCTTTGGGGGATCGGGACCACCCATGGTGGCCTATCGGTTCGAGGACAGTCGGTCAGGCGATTGCGTCGCCCGGCACCTGGATGGTTATCGCGGTATCCTGCAGGTCGATGGCTATGCCGCCTACACTTGGCTGAGCAAGCAGCGTGGCGCCAATGACGCCATCACCCTGGCTGGCTGCTGGGCCCACGCGCGCCGTAAGTTCTTCGACCGGCATGCGGCCGATGGCTCGCCCTTCGCCGCTGCCGTGCTCCGGGCCATGGCGCCCCTCTGGGCGGTCGAGGAGGATATCCGCGGCCATGATGCCGAACTGCGCGCCAGCATCCGGGCAGAACGCTCCCATCCCATCGTGGCTGAGCTGTTCGTCATGCTCGAAAAGGAACTGCCGCGCATCTCGGGCAAATCCAAACTGGCTGAAGCCATCCGTTATACCCTAAGCCGCCGCGCCACGCTCGAGCGCTTCCTTGCCGATGGCCGTATCGAGATCGATTCCAACATCGTCGAACGCGCAATCAGGCCGCAGACCATTACTCGGAAGAA
>NZ_JBTMWV010000067.1:0-546 GCF_054489345.1 Devosia sp. A369
GAGGCTGTGTGAGAACTCGTAGCGCCTTATCGAGCCGGATACCGGCGATGGCGTGAGGTGTTTCCTCTCACCCCTTCATCGCCTTGAGGGTGGTGTCGACACCGGCGACTGCAATGGCTCGCTTGATGTTATAGGCCAGGATGGCCAGGCTGGCTTCGGTGGTGACGTTTTTCAGGCCTCGCGTTCGGAAGTGGGTGGCACCCATCCATCCCTTGATCGTCCCAAAGACGTGCTCGACGGTACAGCGCCTGATTGCCATGGCGTCAGGCATAGCCTCGAGCCTTTGCTCCATGGCATCGAGCACCGCCTCATGCTCCCAGCGGCGGATGCGCTTCTCTTTACCTGCCGTACAGCGATCGCGCGATGAGCAAGCACCGCAAGCCTTCTGGTTGAAGTAGACGTTGATGAGCTTGCCGGCCTCAACCGTGGCGTGGCGCCTCTGGAGTTGCTCGCCGACGGGACAACGATAAGTATCGGTATCGGGCTGATAGATGAACGCAGGTTTGCCCCACAGGCCACGGGCCTGAGCGGGAGAGGTGTTGGGTT